>JBIKNT010000266.1:0-2566 GCA_044358465.1 Ilumatobacteraceae bacterium | reverse complement strand
CAGTTGAACTTGTGGCAATGCCGAGATACGCAAGATCGGCATCTATAGGGTTGCGCGCCAAAGTTGTGGTCAAAATCTCTTCCACGCCGTCTCGTTGGATCACTACCTCAACTGAATTACCAGGAGCTTTTGCAACAATGGCGTCGACCAGTTCGGTGCGAGTTGTTACTTTGTCTGTGCCGAGTGCAACAACAATGTCGCCTTCACGAATACCCGCAAGTGCTGCTGGCGAGCCTGCTTCGGGCGCGCGCACCACCGACACTGTGCCGGTGTCGTCGTAGCGACCTGCAAAGGCATACACGCCAATGAAGAGAGCAAGCGCAATGATGAGGTGCATCAACGAACCCGCGGTGATGACAAGAAGTTGGCGCGGAAAACTCTTATTGCGATAAGCACGCTGCTCGTCTTCTGGCTCCACTTCATCGAGACCGTTCATGCCGATGATGCGCACAAATGCACCCAAAGGAATAGCACGAAAACCGTATTCCACTTCACCCCTATGACGGCTCCACAACCTTGGCCCGAAACCCATGAAGAATTGAGTGGCCTTCATTCCTGTGCGGCGAGCAGTGACGAAATGGCCAACTTCATGTAAGAAAATTGATACCAAAAGCCCGACAACAAACAACAAGGTCCAGACATTTGTCAGACCAAGCCACACGAGTAACAACCCGATGACGAGCGCCGACAAGACCGCACGTGATGTTGATGGCTTATTGGTTTCCTCTTGCGCTCCACCACCAACAACTACTTCTTGTCGCATGCGTTCATACATCGAGGTCATTGTGCAAGCCATTTCTTTGCAGCCTCACGCCCTTGCGCATCGGCGTTCAAAATATCTTCAATTGAAGTAGGTACTTCAGCGGAATACTTTTGCATCACGGCATCAACCGTATCGGCAATTGCCAGCCATGTAATATTTCCCGCAAGAAATGCTTCTACCGCTATTTCATTTGCCGCACTCATAAATGCAGGTGCCGTTCCGCCAATACGACCAGCTTCATATGCAATGGCCAAACAACGAAATGTTGTTACATCGGGCTCGCTAAATGTGAGTTCTTTCACATCGCGCCACGAAATGGCGCCGAAGGCATTGGGGCTGCGATGTGGGTAGTCGAGTGCATAACTAATGGGCAAACGCATGTCGGGCATTGAAAGTTGAGCAATGGTGGAGCCATCGGTGTACTCCACCATGGAGTGCACTACCGATTGCGGGTGCACCACAACATCGATGCTGTCGTAACTTGTGCCAAATAGTTCATGGGCTTCAATGACCTCGAGACCCTTGTTCATGAGCGTGGAGGAATCGACCGTAATTTTCGGACCCATGCTCCATGTGGGGTGTGCAAGTGCATTCGCCACGGTTACTTCTGATAATTCCGCACGAGTCTTTCCGCGAAATGGTCCTCCGCTTGCCGTAAGCACCAAACGATGCACTTCTCTTTGCGTATCGTCACTTGAGCGCAAGCACTGATGAATGGCACAGTGTTCACTATCGACGGGCACAATGAGCGCCCCTGGGGTGCGCCGTAATGGCTGCACAATTGGGCCTGCGGCAATGAGACTTTCTTTATTGGCCAGAGCCAGACGCTTTCCGGCACGCAGAGTTTCGAGCGTCACTGGCAAACCAGCAAAGCCCACCACAGCATTCACAACAACGTCGGCCACTTCAACAACGTCAGTGAGCGAAGTGGTGACGTGCGCGAAAGGCAAAGCAGCAGCAACTTGTTGACACAATTCTTCGCGACTCACCACCACAACTTCGGGGCGAAATTCATGTGCTTGCTCGATGAGTTGAGCTACAGAAGACCCTGCTGCTAACGCAGTAACACGAAAATGGTGCGGGTCGGCACGAATCACTTCAAGCGTCTGCGTGCCAATAGAGCCGGTTGAACCGGCTATTGCAACGCGAACAGGTGTTATTTCACCCAAGGCTGAATGACGAGCATGAGGTAATACGCCCCAGGAAGAACGAACAAGAATCCGTCAAACCTGTCGAGCACTCCGCCATGACCACGAACAATGGTGCCGAAGTCTTTGATGTCAAGGTTGCGCTTGAACATGCTCTCTACAAGATCGCCCAATGGAGCGAGTACCGAGATGACCAGCGCCATGAGCAGCCACTCACTTGCTCTGTTCCACGTGCCGCTTTGCATTCCGATGAGCAGAACTGCTGCAAATGTTCCCACTGTTCCGCCAATGAGACCCTCTACCGATTTTGATGGGCTGATCCATTCGCGCAATGGTGTGCGACCCGTTGCCGAGCCAACAAACAAGGCCATCACATCGTTCGCCACAACACCAGCTGCAACGATGAACAATGTGTCGGTACCTACGTTGAATCCTGAAACGCCAAGACCGGAGTTTGAATAACGCACGATGAGCGCTGCGTGTGATCCAAGAAGCCCGATCCACACCACTGCCATGGTGGTAATGGCCACATTGGGAAGCGGTCCGCTTTGTACACCGTTTGCACCAATGAAGCCGATGGTTGCTGCCATAAACGCAAAAGTGAATACCAATGGCAATGCACCATCACCCATCCAATATGCAGCAAGTGGAGCAG
>JBIKNT010000265.1:0-2586 GCA_044358465.1 Ilumatobacteraceae bacterium | reverse complement strand
CACCTCTCGGGCCTCAGGGTCGGCTAGTTGCAAGGCCTGTTCTAAGTTTCCACTGCTCTCGGCAAGCGCGAGAAAGGCCCGGCGCATGATGTCGGTAGGAAAAAGCGCTTCAACGAGCCACGGGGCGATGGAGTCCCATTCGTGCAACAGGGTGGCAACGGCAACGAACTCGGCATTTTCGCGCGCGGAGCGCTGCTGGTCGACGGGGGTGAAAGAAACATTGCGACTGCGTGTTTCCACCCGTTTGACCACATCGGCAATGGGAAGACCCGTATGGCTGGCCACTTGACCGGCGTAAATTTTGCGCACGTTGATGTCGGGGTGTTCGTTAATAACGCTCACTGCTTTTTCGGCAGTTTTCGCACGATCTTCTGGGGTGCGAATAGAACTGGCATCGAGCACGCGTTGCAAACGGAAGCCAAGGAACGGCTGTGCGTTGTCGATGGCCTCGCGAAGTGCAGCGGGGTCGGAGAGCGACAGTTCACCTGGGTCTTTTCCGGCAGGGAAATGCGCAACGCTGACGCTGACTGAGTACTTCGACTCCCATTCATAAAAACGCTCGGCGGCACCTTGACCCGCAGCATCGGCGTCGAATGCCAGAACAACACGATTCGCAAAGCGTTTCAAAATACGCACGTGCTCTTCGGTGAGAGCGGTTCCGCATGTTGCCACCGCACGTGCAATGCCAGCGCGATGGAAACCAATAACGTCGGTGTAGCCCTCGCAAATGACCACTTGATCGCTTGCCACAATGTCGGACTTTGCCCAGTTCAACCCATACAACGTGCGTGACTTGGAATAGATGGGGGTTTCTGGCGAGTTCTTGTATTTCGCAGGGTCGGTGCTGCCCGGCATAATGCGCCCACCGAATGCCAGCACGTCGCCAGTGTCGGAAAAAATGGGAAACAAAATACGAGCGCGAAAAGCGTCTTGCATCTTGCCGCGTTTGTTAGTGAATGCGAGTCCTGTTTCGCGCAGGTCTTCTGCAGAGGCCTGTTTGCCTTGCGATAAACCCACACTCAGCGCATCCCAGTCGTCTGGGGCCCAACCGATGCGGAACTGGCGCGCAATGTCGCCAGCTAAACCACGTGCACGCAGGTAGTCGCGTGCTTCACGCGCATCGGGGCTGTTGAGCAATCGTTCGTGGTACCACGTTGCAGCGTTATCCATCACGGCCACAAGCTTTTTGCGTCGCTGACGATCTTTCGACTCTGTTCCCGATGTGTAGTTGAGTTGCATCCCCACTTTGGCTGCAAGTGATTCCACCGCACCAACAAAATCGACATGCTCCATGTCTTGTACAAATTTGAAAACATCGCCCGATGCTCCGCAACCAAAGCAGCGATACCGACCCGTCTCTTCACGCACGTTGAATGAGCCAGACTTCTCGGCATGGAATGGACACAGGCCCACCCAGTTGCGACCCACTCGGCGCAATGCAACTGAGGCTTGCACAACATCGACAATGGACACGCGTTGACGCAGTGCCTCAATATCGTCGTCGGAGATTGCCATATGCGAGAGGCTACTGCCTAGCCTTCGCCTGAATCTCCTTGAGTCTTTCTCAGCGACAACGATGACGGACATCGCCAAGAACAAAATAAAGCGATCATCAACCTAAAATTGCAAAGGCGTCTGACGAAATGAAACGAAGAGGTTTACTTAGTTTCGCTACGTTTTGTGCCCAATACCGATTGCGCCGCAGACAAGCGCGCAATAGGTACTCGGAACGGTGAGCAGCTGACGTAGTTCAAGCCGGCTTTGTAGAAAAGTTCAATGGACTCTGGATCGCCACCATGTTCACCACATACGCCAACTTTGAGATCGCGCTTTACTTTGCGGCCACGTTGTGTGCCAAGGAATACCAATTCACCTACGCCGTTTTGGTCGATGGTTTCAAAAGGATTTCGCTTCAAGAGTCCGGCTTCAAGATACGCAGGCATCATGCGGCTTTCAATGTCGTCGCGGCTGAAACCAAAGACCAACTGTGTGAGGTCGTTGGTGCCAAAGCTGAAGAAGTCGGCTTCTTCGGCGAGTTCATCGGCACGCAATGCTGCACGAGGTGTTTCAATCATTGTGCCAATGGTGACCTTCGGACGTGACACCTTTTTACCCTTGTTCATTGGCGCAGGACGTGTGGCGTTTTCGCGCAACACTTCTTCAACCCATGAACGAGCAAGAGCGAGTTCTTCACGTGTAACGGTGAGAGGAATCATGACCTCTGCGATGGGCTTGAAGCCTTCACTCGACACTTGGTCGGCTGCTTCCATGAGTGCACGCACTTGCATTGCGTACAGACCTGGCTTAATGACGCCGAGTCGCACACCGCGAGTACCAATCATTGGGTTGAATTCAGCCCAGCTTTCAGCAGCTTCCAACAACTTCTCTTCTTCGTGGCTCAAACCAACTGAAGCCTTTTTCACTTCAAGGTCGAGCACGCGTGGCAAGAACTCGTGCAATGGTGGGTCGAGTAAACGCACAGTGACAGGAAGACCCGACATCTCGCGGAAGATTGCTGCAAAGTCTTCTTTTTGCACTTTGCGCAGTTCTTCAAGAGCTGCTGTTTCTTCTTCAGGTGTGTCGGCC
>JBIKNT010000049.1:0-8755 GCA_044358465.1 Ilumatobacteraceae bacterium | reverse complement strand
AACAGGTTCTACACGTTCCATTTGCCGTAAAATTTGGCCACGAGCATTCACTTCATAGCGCACGTAACCAGGTTTGCCCCGCAAATAAGACTCGTAAGTTTGCTCCACTCCGTATTGGCCGACACGCTCATTAGGCGAGTACTTCAATGCCATGTAATACGACAATTGACGTTCCAAAATGGCGCCAAGAAAACCCACCACATGACTTGCCACGGGAGCATATGGGTATTCGCGTTTCCAATCTTCAGAAATATCAACGCCTGGATAATCTTCCGAACGTTCTTTCAGGAAAAGCGCAGTTTGCTCAGACACGCCTTCCTTCAGCGGCAAGGGCTGCAACGCGTCGTATCGCTTGCTTTTATATCGACGTTCCAGTTCGGCAAATGGCGTTTGCAAGGGTCCAGAAATACGCAAGAAGAGTTGCGCCCTAACGCCAGCATCAACAATGACACTGCGGTCGATGGTGACCGTGAGCACTCGTTCATTGTCGGCAACGATGCGTCCCGTTGAATCAAATATGCGGCCACGTTCTGGCAGGAGTTGCACGGTACGAGTACGCACTTCTTGTACTCGTTCTTGCAGCCCTTCAGCGTCTACTACTTGCAAGAACCAAGTGCGTGTTGTCACCAAACACAGCATCGCAACGGCAAGACCGCCCAAGATACGCAACCGCTTATTGAGAGAGACAACAGCCATTGCTTATTCCGCCCACAACATTTGCTTCTTAGATTTCACTAATGCCCAACGCATTAAAGAAACTGCAGGTAGTGCAAGCACTGCATTAAATAACCCCACCGTGAGTGCCACGCCGAGTACACGCGTTTGAAGCAACCCGTCAACACCCACTACAAGACTGGCTGCGGGGTAAATGAGCACTGCCGCTGCACTAGAAATTCCAACGCTGAGCATTTTGAACCACCACCGTGGGCTATAGGCAAACGTATTCACCCCGCCGGCCATATAGCCCGCAAAGCCAAATACAAGTGCCGACAAGCCAAAAGGTGAAGTGAGCACCATGTCGTACATGAAACCAAACATAAAACCTGCAATGGCTCCCGATTCGCTGCCTGCAGCCACGCCACTTGCCGCAGAACACAACAGCAGTATTTGCATGACCACGCTGAATGGGCGCAAGGTATTGAACAGCGTTGTTTGGAAGGACAACACAATCATGCCAACGAGAAATGCCCGCGTAAAGGGCGATTCAATGATTGCAAAAAAGCGTCTCATTGCGGAATCTCAGTGGCTGGCTGGTACAAAAGCACACGAACAAAGTTCAAACTTCCCAAGTTTGCAGCAAGTTCCACTTCTAAGAGCGGGCCACTCGTTCCAGTACGTGTTACAACACGCGACACAGTTCCTACAACAAGGTCGGCTGGTGCCAAGCTTTGTGATCCGCCTGCGGTGACGACAGGAACACCTGCACACAATTCACCGAGTCGAGATGACGATTGAATAAAGCGAATGACGGGTAATCGGTCGATGCCTTGACCTTCCATTGCACCGGTTTCACGCGGAAGGAGAACGCCACTTTCTGGAACCAAAATTTGCGTTGCGCCACCGCCACCTGGAATGGGCGGGAGTGTTGTGACAAAGGGCGTGAAACCTTTGATGGTCGTCGTTGTGGCGCGCTGCAAGACCGTCGTTGTTGTGGAAGTGGTGGAGGTAGTTGTGGTGGTAGACGGCGCAACTGTGGTGACGGGCGCCGTAACGCCATCACCCGGCGCCATGGTGTCTGCGGTGGAAGGGCCGTCGGTTGCGAGCGTTGTTGTTGTTTGTGGGGGTGCAGTCGTTGTGGTGTTCGCACGAGTACAAGCACCTACCTTCACCGACATCGCATATTCAGGGTCTGTAGCGAGCATTACCACCGAACGCTCCAAAGTGACCCCCGTTATTTTTCCAACAAGCCCTGCACCATTAGTGACCGTCATCCCGACGCGAATACCACTTGATTTACCACGGTTCAATTCAAATGTTTGCGTAAAGTTCGACGGCGACTGCCCCACCACTTGAGCGGTAACACTGTCGATTCCGGCCAAAGTGGGTAGACCGTTGAGTGCAAGCAACTCTTGTGCTTCACGAACGCTCGCGGTTGCTGCAATAGCCGCACCTTCTTGCTTCACGAGCAAATCTTTCAGAGCCAAATTCTCTTTACGCATGTCGCTGTAATCGAGCACGCCTCGCCACACATTCGACAACGGCCGAGAAACCACATTTGCGAATCGCTCGACAGGTCGAAAGACGACACCAAAGGCATCTTTCACTCCGCCTACAAGCCCACTCTCACTGCGATCGAGTGTAAGCAACAACACCGACGTGAGAAGCAGCACCACAATGAGACGACGCCGGGTAAATGAATACACGGAAAAACTACCTACTAGTCGATTCCTGTTTGAGTGAGTAGCCCACGCATTGCATCGATGTTTTCAAGAGCCTGACCAGAACCAAATACCACTGAATACAACGGGTCGGCAGCAACAACTGCACGCATACCTGTTTCATGTGACATCCGCTGCGCAAGGCCAGCGAGCAATGCTCCGCCGCCCGACAACATGATGCCGTTTTCCATAATGTCTGCTGCGAGTTCGGGCGGAGTTTTATCGAGTGTTGATTTAATTGCGTCGATAATTGCCGTGAGCGGCTCTTCGAGCGCTTCGCGAATGTGCTCGGTGGTCAATTCAACGCGACGCGGTAAACCAGAAATGGAATCGCGTCCGCCAATATCGGCAGTGAACTCCTCTTCCAATTTCCACGCAGAACCCATTTGAATTTTGATTTCCTCACAGGTGTTCTCGCCAAGGTCGAGTGAGAACTCGCGCTTTACATATGCCCCAATAGCTTCTGTGAGTTCGTCGCCAGCAACCCGCAAGCTTTGCGACACCACAATGCCACCTAATGAAATAACGGCAACTTCTGTTGTGCCACCGCCAATATCGACAATCATGTTGCCGGCAGGTTCGTGCACTGCAATACCCGAGCCAATAGCAGCCGCCATGGGCTCTTCAATGATGTGCACAGGCTTGCGGGCTCCTGCATACTCGGCGGCATCTTGCACAGCGCGCTGTTCAACACCTGTAATGCCAGCAGGCACACAAATCACCATGCGTGGCTTGCTCCACTTGCTGGTGTGAATTTGCTGAATGAAATAGCGCAACATTTTTTCGCATATTTCGAAGTCGGCAATGACACCATCTTTCAATGGCCGCACCGATTTGATGTGCCCGGGCGTACGCCCCAGCATGCGTTTTGCTTCAAAGCCCACCGCAACGGGTCGGCCGTCGCGAGTGTCGACTGCCACAATTGATGGCTCGTTGAGCACCACGCCCTGCCCGCGCACGTAAACAAGAGTGTTAGCGGTGCCAAGGTCGATAGCAATATCGCGTCCGATGCCTAGTGGATTGCCACGAGCCATGTGTCGACCTCCCTTTCAAGGAACTCTCTTAAAATTGAATCACGTAAGAAATTCGGTAGTTCTACAAACCTGGGAAGAAAATCTGAATTTCACGGGCAGCAGATTCTGCGGAGTCGCTGCCATGCACAAGGTTCTCGGTGAAGAGCGTGCCAAGGTCGCCACGAATGGTTCCAGGTGCTGCACTACGTGGGTTTGTTGCACCCATCATGGCGCGAACAATTTCCCATGTGTCTTCCGGGCCTTCAAGCACCAAGGCAACAACAGGGTTGCGACCCATGAATGCAACGAGGTCTGCATAGAAGCCCTTGCCAACATGCTCTTCGTAGTGGCGAGCCAATGTTGCCGCATCGAGGGTGCGCAACTGCATGGCGACGATTTTCAGACCTTTGGTTTCGAATCGGGTGAGGATGTTTCCTACGAGACCGCGTTCTACGGCGTCTGGCTTCAAAAGGACAAGTGTTTTGGTGCTCATTTCCCCATTCTAGGGATGTTTCTAGGGCAAAACCCTCAACACGTGACTTCTGGCGGCACCCACAACATAGAGAGAACCCGTAATCAGGACGGCATCGTCGGCAGAAGCGTTGAGTAGTGCCCGATTACACGCCTCCCCCACGTCGTCAATGGCCACGACGTCGTCGCATCCCATCTCTTTGGCAATGTCACGAAGTTCACGCGCTGGCATACCTCGTGGGCTCGGAGCAGTGCAACACACCACCTGGTCGAACTCATCGACACGCAAGGCCGACAACAGCTCATAGGCATCTCTGCTTTGCAGCATCCCCACCACCAAACGCCGCGACCCAACAGGGTCAAAATCGCTAAAGAAAACTTCAGCACACACATCGGCACCCGCAGCGTTGTGCGCCCCGTCAATAATGACCAATGGCTGATAGTGCAATACTTCAAATCGGCCAGGCATTTCCACCGATGCCAAGCCCTCTTCAAGCACATCTCGATGAATGGCCTTTGCAAAGAACATTTCTACTGCGGCTATGGCAGCACTTGCGTTATCGCCCTGGTGCCGACCATGAAGCGGAATAAAAATATCGCTGTACAACGCATATGGAGTACGCACGTCGATGAGGCGCCCACCTAAAGCCAAGTGGTTGTCTTCGCACACAAAATGTTCTCCGCGCCGCGCCGCATGTGGTGCGGCGTCTAGAAAAAAGTCGGCAAGTTCACTCGTTTCATCTCCAATAACTACGTCGGAGCCTTCTTTGATGATGCCCACTTTTTCACGCGCAATATCGAACACTGTCGGCCCAGCATATTCAGTGTGGTCGAGTGCGATATTGGTAATGACCGCAACATCTGCGTGCACAACATTCGTAGCGTCCCAACGCCCCAACATGCCCACTTCCACCACCGCAACATCAACTGCAACATCGGCGAAGTAGCGAAGCGCAACGGCTGTGAGTATTTCAAAGAACGATGGGCGAACTCCGGCAAGCACTTCCACTTCAGCAATTGCTGCAATTTGGTCTGCAAAATCTTCGTCCGGAATGGGCTCGCCATCTACCAAAATACGTTCATTGATCCGTTCCAAATGCGGGCTGGCAAAGGTTCCCACTTTGAGACCATGTGCCATGAGCAACTTGGTAATGATTTGCGACGTAGAGCCTTTGCCGTTTGTTCCCGTTACATGAACCACCTTGTAAGCGCTTTGTGGCTCACCCAACAGGTCGGTAATAGAGGTGATTTTGGCAAGAGAAGGGTCTTCCACCCGCCCACTGCGTTCAAAACTGGAATGCTCGTCAAGATACGCGAGAGCCTCGATGTAATTCACAATTGACGCTGCCGATCTGACAATAGTTACGACGCAGCGCGACGCTGACGAGGAACTTTACTGCTACCACGCATCACAATGAGCGGTGCAGTTTTTTCCGTCACAGAACTTTCAGTGACCACAACTTTGGCAACATCTCCCATGCCGGGAACTTCGTACATGGTGTTGAGAAGCACGTCTTCCAAAATAGAACGAAGACCACGGGCGCCGGTGCCACGGGTGAGTGCCAAGTCGGCAATTGCTCGTAACGCTGCAGGTTCAATTTCTAATTCAACATCTTCAAACCCGAAGACCTTTGCATACTGCTTCACCAATGCATTCTTAGGTTCAGTCAAAATGCTCATGAGTGCTTCATGGTCGAGGCTATGGACTGCGCCAATCATGGGCAAGCGGCCAATGAACTCAGGAATCATTCCGAACTTCAGCAAGTCTTCCGGCAACACTTGCGCAAAAAGTTCGCCTGGGTCGCGCTCAGACTTCGACAACACAGTTGCATGGAAACCCATACCCTTGTGCCCAATGCGCGACTCGATGATGGAGTCGAGGCCGGCAAAAGCACCGCCGCAAATAAAGAGAACATTTGTTGTGTCGATTTGAATGAACTCTTGGTGCGGATGCTTACGGCCACCTTGTGGTGGCACCGAGGCAACAGTTCCTTCGAGAATTTTCAACAGCGCTTGCTGCACACCTTCGCCCGACACATCGCGAGTAATTGACGGGTTCTCGCTCTTGCGAGCAACCTTGTCGATTTCGTCGATGTAGATGATTCCTGTTTCTGCTTTTTTGACATCAAAGTCGGCTGCTTGCAGGAGCTTGAGCAAAATGTTTTCGACGTCTTCACCCACATAACCCGCCTCAGTAAGAGCGGTGGCATCGGCAATAGCGAAGGGAACATTGAGCATGCGTGCCAGAGTTTGCGCCAAGTGCGTTTTCCCGCAACCTGTTGGCCCGAGCATCAAAATGTTGCTCTTTTGCAGTTCGACGTCGTCACGACGTGTAGCGGCTGAAGAAATTTGGTGCTGAATACGTCGATAGTGATTGAACACCGCAACCGCGAGCACTTTCTTTGCTTGTTCCTGACCTACGACGTACTCATCGAGAAAGGTACGAATTTCGCGAGGGGTGGGCAGTTCTTCAAAGCGGACGTCGCCAGTTTCAGCGAATTCTTCTTCAATAATTTCGTTGCAGAGTTCAATGCACTCGTCGCAAACGTAAACGCCAGGGCCGGCGATGAGCTTCTTCACTTGTTTTTGCGATTTACCGCAAAACGAGCACTTCAGCAATTCTCCTGAATCACCGAATTTTGCCACGAGGCCCTCCCAGTACGTTGGTCAGCGGATCGGGCCTGAACGGTCGGTCAACTGACGGTTAGATATAACTCCATCGATAATGCCATACGCGAGTGCCTCTTGTGCTTCCATTACGAAGTCACGGTCGGTATCGGCATGAATTCTTTCAATGGGTTGCCCCGTGTGCCCGGCCAAAATTTCTTCCAAAATGTCACGCATCCGCATGATTTCACGGGCTGCGATCTCGAGATCGGTCACTTGCGAGTAGCCCACCTGTGCATATGGCTGATGCAAAAGAACTCGAGCGTGAGGCAAAGCGAGGCGCTTCCCCTTCGTTCCGGCAGCCAACAGCACTGCTGCTGCCGAAGCAGCTTGCCCTAAGCAAATGGTGGCAATGTCGTTCTTGATGAACTGCATGGTGTCGTAAATAGCAAAAAGCGCCGTGATATCGCCACCAGGGCTATTGATATAGATGTTGATGTCTTTATCGGGGTTTTCGCTCTCAAGGTGAATGAGCTGCGCGCAAATGAGGTTGGCGATGGTGTCGTCGATGGGAGTTCCAAGGAAGATGATGTTCTCTTTGAGCAAACGGCTGTAGAGGTCGTAAACACGTTCGCCACGGCTTGTGGTTTCCGTGACGTTGGGAACGTAATAGTTCGTAATGCTGTTCATAGAGCCTCAGTGCTTTTTAGATGTCGTTGCTGATTCAAAAACTAGTCGTGATCGTGGTCGTGATCGTGGTCGTGATCATGATCATGGTCAGAATGTCCGAGCACGGTGTCGCGATCGAGAGTATTTCCATCGGGGTCAACCATGGTCACGTTGTGCAGCAGCCAGTCGAGGGCTTTTGATTTGGCAATTTGTGCCGACAAATCGGGAATTGCGTCATTCTTCTCGTAGGCCTTGCGCACCTGAGTAACTTTTTGCCCCACTTGCATCGCTACGCGCTGAAACTCGAGGTCGAGATCGTCGGAAGTGACTTCAAGACCCTCTGCCACAGCAACTGCACGCAATGCGAGGTCGGCCTTGGCAGCTTTTTGTGACTGACCACGCATTGATTCAATAAATGCGTTGGTGTCTTGGCCTGTTGCCGACAACCATTGGTCGAGAGCAATGCCCTGTGCCTGAAATTGCTGAATGGTGTTTTGTACGCGATTTTGCAAATCGCTTGCCACCATTACTTCTGGCGCATCAATATCGACCAGTTCAGCAAGCGCATCGGTAATACGTTCTACTAATACATTGCGCGCCTGGTTCAACTTAATGCCGCTAATACGCTCGGTAATGCCTGCACGCCACGCATCGACTGTGTCGTGTTCTGCAACATGTTCCGACACCCATTCATCGGTGAGTTCAGCAAGTTCAAGAACTTGCACGCGTTGCACGGTGACAGTGAAATCGGCAGCCTGCTCAGTGCCGTTTGGTGTTGCAGTGAATGTGAGTGTTGCACCTTTCACCGAACCCGTTACTTCTTCGTCGAATGTAGGAGCAACCCAACCACGACCAATTTCATAAACCCAGTCGTCTGTATTCAACCCAGGCACTGGGTTTCCCTCGCGCGTACCTGCAAGGTCGACAGTGATGTAGTCGCCAACTTGCGCCGGACGATCGACATCGGCAAGTTCACCGTGGCGACGGCGCTCAGATGCAATGGCTTCATTGATGTCGTCTTCTGCAGCAACAATTGCTGGCAACTCAACACGCAAACCCTGGTAGCCAGGAACAGTAACGACGGGGCGCACTTCACACGTTGCGTCGAAAGCAACGACACCATCTTCTTCACCAGAAATGAGCGACACGTCGGGAGTAGCAATGAGGTCGACACCGTGCTCACGAACAGCTTGAGCCAAGTACACCGGTACTGAGTCTTGGATTGCTTGCTGGCGAGCAGCGGCTAAACCGATGCGAGCCTCGAGCAATTTGCGCGGAGCCTTGCCGTCGCGGAAGCCCGGCATGCGGACTTCTTTGGCGATTTTCTTAAAGGCCATGTCGATGCCGCGGTCGAGTTCCGACTGCTCTAGCTCGACAGAGAGTTTGACTTTGTTGTCTTCGAGGGTTTCAAGAGTGCTTTTCACAGGATGCTGAGTGTATCGGGAAGCGTGGATGTGGGGTTTACCTCCCTCCATGAGCAAGAATGGGGGCATGACGTTCTGGAAGCCTCACGCCCTTGCCACACCGCACCCCGATCAAATTGACTTACGCAATGGAGACAAGGTTGTTTCCATTGTCGATATGCGCACCGACGACGGGGTCGTTGCTTCGGGCACC
>JBIKNT010000264.1:0-2590 GCA_044358465.1 Ilumatobacteraceae bacterium | reverse complement strand
GGTGTTCCCTCGGCAATAAAGACAGTCCGTGCATCATCAAGCGCTAACCGAGCAGTTGAGCGTGAAGTTGCTTGCACAACTGACCAACCGCTTTCAGCTTGAACGATATTCACCGACGCGGTGTAGTTCACAAAGTGCACAACTTTGCTCGCTGATTGCGAAGATGAACCAGAGTTCATGAGCACTGCATAAATGAGAAATGCAACAACGATAGGAATTCCTAATGCTGCTGCAAACCGTGCGCTCAGAAAATTACGCATGAACAGTTCCTAGTGTTGAACTTGCGCTACTGCACGCTCGGCTGCTCGTGCCAACTCTGCAAAAACTTCGTCGGTGTGTGCTAAACCAAAAAATATTGCTTCATAAGCACCTGGTGCCATTGCAACACCTTCTTTTAACATTGCATGAAACAACTGTGCATACATTTTTTCATCGGTTGTTTTTGCCTCATCGAAATTGTGAGGCAGCTGTTGCGAAGCATCACCCTTTTTCCCGATGTACATACCCACAAGCGTTCCCACAACTGGGAAATGAGCATTAATTCCTGCGGCAGAACAGACATCGCGCAACAGCGAAGCACCGTGGCGAGCACGTGCCGACATTTCCATGTATACATCGTCGGTCAGTTCGTTTAACGCTGCAAGACCAGCCGCTGTTGCAAGTGGGTTTCCCGCGAGTGTTCCCGCATGAAACACCTTTCCATTGGGCGTCAGCACCGACATGATGTCGCGTCGACCGCCCACTGCGCCTATAGGAAGACCACCACCAATAACTTTTCCAAAGCAAGTGAGGTCAGGGCGCACATCGAACTTTGCTTGTGCACCACCTCTTCCTAAACGAAAACCGGTAATGACTTCATCGAAAATAAGGAGTGCGCCAACGCGATCGCATTCTTGCCGCAGGCCTTCAAGAAACCCAGGAGCGGGCGCAACAACGCCCATGTTTGCAGCCACTGGCTCAACAATGACGGCTGCAACATCGTTTGTAAGACGCGGCACCACGTTGTACGGGGCCACCATGGTGTTTGCTACTGCTTCATCGGGAACTCCAGCAGTTCCTGGCAGACCAAGTGTTGCAATACCACTTCCACCAGCAACCAATAAGGCATCGGTTGCACCATGAAAGTTTCCGGCAAAAGTAACAATGACTTTTCTGCCAGTTGCACCGCGTGCAAGACGCACTGCCGTACTAGTGGCTTCAGTTCCACTATTCATGAGTCGTACTTGCTCGCAACTAGCCACTCGAGAACTAATTGTTTCGGCAAGTTTCATTTCGCGCGGCGTAGGTGCACCATAAGACGTGCCATCTATTGCCGCTTGTTGAATTGCCGTAGTAACCGCGGGATGTGCATGGCCAAGAATAATTGCTCCGTAGCTCTGCACGAGGTCGACGTACTTCTTACCTTCCACATCCCAAATGTGCGCACCATTTCCGCGCGCAACGATATAGGGCGATCCGCCTACCGACTTAAAGGCTCGTATGGAACTATTCACCCCACCGGGAATGACATCACTTGAGCGCGCATAGAGTTTTTCATTACTTGGCACTCCTTTACCTACACACAGTGTGGGTACACATTGTGCAGCAACACATGCGGTTGCATCGCAATAGGGAATGGGTTGTGGTGAATTGATTGTCATATCAGCCATTGTTCTCTGCAAACCAACGAGTGAAGTACGTGAGAATAATGTCTGCTCCGGCACGACGAATGGCAGTGAGTTGTTCGAGCGCCACGGTGTCGTGATCGATCCATCCGTTAGCGGCAGCGGCTTTGACCATGGCGTATTCACCACTCACGTGATACGCCGCAATGGGCAAATGTGTCATTGCACGCACTGCAGAGATGACATCGAGATACGAAACCGCCGGCTTGACCATCACGATGTCGGCACCTTGGTCGATGTCGGCTTGCACCTCAACAAGTGATTCCCGCGCATTACGAAAATCTTGTTGATAGCCCTTGCGATTGCCTCCGTTAGCGATGCTGACATCAACTGCATCGCGAAATGGACCATACAAGCCCGATGCGTACTTCGCTGAGTACGCCATGATGGAAACTTCGTGAAACCCGTGAGCATCGAGTGCTTGTCGAATGACACCTACTTGCCCGTCCATCATCCCACTCGGCGCAACAACTTGGGCACCGGCACTTGCTTGTGCCACTGCGATTTTTGCATAGATGTCGAGCGTTAAATCGTTGTCGACATCGCCATTTTTTCCGACGATGCCACAGTGTCCGTGGCTGGTGTACTCATCGACACATAAGTCGGCCATGAGCACTACTTCATTGCCGACTGCTTTTGTTAAACGCTGCAAGGCGACTTGCACAATTCCCTGCGGGTCAAATGCGCCAGAACCCACATCATCTTTTTTTTCGGGTACTCCGAAAAGAATGACGCCTCGCACACCAAGCTCTGCAAGTTCTTGCACTTCTTGTTGTAGTGAATCTAAAGAGTGCTGCACTACCCCGGGAAGTGAGGCAATAGGTTGAGGTGAAGAAATTCCTTCCTTCACAAAAAGTGGTGCGACAAAATTGCTGGTATGCAAACGTGTTTCAGCAACGAGTTCTCTCATAGCGAAAGATGTACGA
>JBIKNT010000263.1:0-2592 GCA_044358465.1 Ilumatobacteraceae bacterium | reverse complement strand
ACGTGGGCGCGATAGATAAGTTCCGAAAAGCGATTGAAAATAAGGGTTTTTCATCGTGAGCTCATCGTTGCCTCGTGCAACTCCGCCGTACGCCGGTGAAATGGGCGCAACTATTTCCGAGTCGAAGCCCGCATCTATACCCATCACGCAAGCTCCTGCGGGTGCACCGAATATTGTGCTCGTGCTCCTCGACGACGTGGGCTTCGGTACGTGTGGAACCTTTGGCGGGCCAATTCCTACGCCAGCATTAGACCGAGTAGCGAAGAACGGCTTGCGTTACAACCAATTTCATACCACCGCCTTGTGTTCGCCAACACGGGCAGCAATGTTGACAGGACGTAACCACCACACCGTACATATGGGCGGCATTCCTGAAGCGGCAAACGTATTTCCTGGTTACGACAGCGTCATACCGAAAGAGGCTGCGTCGGTAGCTGAAATACTGAAGTTGTCGGGCTACTCCACATCGTGTTTTGGGAAGTGGCATCTCACCCCAATGTGGGAACAAACACTGACAGGCCCCTTCGACAGGTGGCCGACGGGAATGGGTTTCGAACGCTTCTACGGAATCATCAATGCAGAGGCATCGCAGTGGGAGCCACCGCTTTTTGACCAAACCACTCCGGTGATGCCCTACGAGGGTCGTGATGACTATCACATGACCGAAGACATCGTTGATCAGGCAATTTCATGGATGCAAGTGCAAAAAAGCTCGCAACCTCAGAAGCCTTTTTTTACTTATGTAGCAACCGGAGCGATGCATTGCCCGCATCATGTGGGCAAGGAATGGATTGACAAATTCAAAGGCCACTTCGATGGTGGTTGGGACGCATTGCGCGAAGACATTTATGCGCGGCAGTTGGAGTCGGGTGTTATTCCGCCGGAAACTTTGCTTACTCAACGTCCTGAAGAAATTCCTTCGTGGGCCGATTACCCCGACCGCTATAAACCTGTTGCCAGCCGGTTGATGGAAACTTTTGCAGGCTTCTTGGCGCATACCGATGCGCAAATTGGCAGGTTGCTCGATGCGGTAGAAGACCTCGGAATTGCGGAAAATACGCTCTTCATTTACATCACCGGCGATAACGGCGCTTCTGCAGAAGGAACCATTCATGGTGCATGGAGTGCTCCTTCATTCCAAAATGGAATTCCAGAAGACCCTGAATGGTTGCTCGACCATATGGACGACTTTGGTACTGCACGATGCGAAAACCATTACAACGTTGGCTGGGCATGGGCGCTCGACTCGCCATTTCAATGGATGAAGCAGGTGGCGTCGCATTTTGGTGGTACACGTAATGCAATGGCTCTTTCGTGGCCTTCTCGAATTGAAGATACGGGTGCACTGCGGACGCATTTTCATCATGTGGTCGATGTGATGCCAACAATTTTGGCGGCGGCAGGTATTGAAATGCCAATACGCGTGAATGGCCTCGAGCAATTGCCCGTCGATGGGGTGTCGATGTTGTATACCTTCGACGCGCCACAGGCGAAGAGCCTGCGAACAACACAATATTTTGAGATGTTCGGAAACAGAGCGCTGTATCACGACGGTTGGATTGCCTCGTGCTACCACGGCCGAGTGCCCTGGAACAGGTTCGGCTCATTTCCGTTCAATGGCCCAGAAGAAAAATGGGAGCTGTACAACATTCGAGAAGATTTTTCTCAAGGCAACGACCTAGCTCTTGAGTACCCAGAGAAATTACAGGCTTTACGAGAGATGTTTGATGAGGTTGCGCAGCAACACAACGTGTACCCGCTGCGCGAGCCAATTTCCTCATTGGGAATGCGTGTCTTGCCGCCAGAGAGTTTGGGTGGCTTGAAGAAATGCACCTACACCTCGGCGCACATTCGGATGCCGGAACGTTCTGTAGTGAACTTAAAAAACTGTTCCTTCCGTATTGCTGCAAACATCGCGGTTGGCAATGAGGGAGTTCGCGGAGTCATTGCTTGCCAAGGTGGGAATATGGCGGGATGGTCGTTGTATTTAGACGATGCTGGTTGCCCTGTGTACCACTACAACTGGATGGGCCACAATCATTATGTGGCACGCTCTGCGGTGCCGCTCACACCGGGTACGCATGAAGTTGTCATTGACTTTGTGTACGACGGCGGCTTCGGTGCTGGTGGCGATGCCGTGTTACTTGTTGATGGGGAAGCAGTTGCGCATGTTCGCGTTGAGCGCACAGTTCCCATTATTTTTTCGATGAGCGGAGAGTCATTCGACATCGGAATGGACACAGGTGCGCCGGTCGGAAATTACCCGCACGTGTACCGCTTCACTGGTGATATTCATGAGGTGACCCTGGAACGCCTGAACGAACCAAACCCCGAAATTGCAGCACGCATCGCCGAAGGCGAATTTCGTGCCAGTATTGCCACTCAATAGGGCTTAAAGCCATATTTTCATCCAGATTCAGGGTCTCTCCGACCTGAAAAAAGCCGCTTTTGTAACTAGATTTAGTTTAAATGCACATTCGGTCTGCAGTAAAGGGTGGCTTAGTCGCCACGGGGGTCGCTGTACTCCTTGCTGCATGCGGTGGTGGCGGTACTGCATCGAATACGCCGACACCTGTGAAGAACGCGGTAACG
>JBIKNT010000276.1:0-2608 GCA_044358465.1 Ilumatobacteraceae bacterium | reverse complement strand
CGCTTCACAATATTCAAAAGGAGATATTTTATGAGCAACTACCGCAATACCTGTGATGACTTAGTGGCTCAATTAGAGGCAATCACCGAACAACTCAGTGATGTTTCACAGTCACTTCTCTTTGACGCAATAGACGGAAAAACTGAAGCCATCTTTATAGAAAAACGGATACAAAAGGCTCGAGGTCATTTAGCTAAGACCATTCGATTGCTTCAAGAAGAAACGATGGGGTAGAAGCTATTCAGTCGGTTAATCAGACGACGAAGATCTCCGTATTCAACTTTTGTAAATGAGAACTTAATTCTGGGCAGTTCGGGGTGATCGCTATCTCTCAACTCCACTTTGTGTGTTTCTGTTCGTTCAATTGAGCCAGTGGTGCACAGGTAGCTGAATTCGTCGTTGATGATTTCTATTTGTTCATCGGTCATTGGGTGTTGAAGCCGAACAATGAGTGATTTACCGATGTACCGCAAAGAGTGGTAGTTGGTATAAAAACTTCTGATTTCATTAACAGCTTCTTGAATGTTGTTAGTTATGAAAAATAATGAAGTATCTGCACCCGATACCAAATTTCTCGAGACCAATTCGTCTTGAATAAAAGCATTCACCTGATTCCAGTATGTGTCGCCAGGGGAGTCGAGAAAGACAATAGGGACCGGCATACTTTTTCCAGTTTGCACAAGAGTGAGCAACTCAAATGTTTCGTCGAGTGTGCCGAACCCACCAGGCAAACACACAAACGCTTGAGATTCTTTCACCAGCATCAATTTGCGAGTGAAGAAATAACGCATGCTGACGTGTTTCGAGTCATTGGCAATGAGGGAGTTCGCCTCATTTTCCATGGGTAAGCGAATGGAAACACCAAGACTCTTTTCTGCACCAGCTCCTTTCATTCCGGCTTCCATGATTCCAGGGCCCGCACCGGTAACAACCATCCAATCGTGTTTGGCCAATTCAGAAGCCACTTCCACTGTGTGGGCGTAAAGAGGTTCGTTTTCCCGAACTCTGGCACTGCCGAAGATGGTTACTTTCTTTTGATTTGCGTAAGGAGCAAATACAGCAAAGGCAGCTCGCATCTCTTGAATCGTTGTTCTTAATATCTTCGCATCGAGACCATTTGGGTGATCAAGCACGAAATGCAAAGAATCGCTGATGATTTCCTCGAGGAATGATTGTGACTTTTGAAGTTCTAAATGCGGATGTAGTTCTGCGAGCAGCCTCTGACATAGTTCTTCAATGTTGTCTCTATCTGACTTATCGGGCATGAATTTTCTCTAATTTCGCCTCGAGTGCTTCAAGGAGAACATCAAAGCTTTGTTCAAACGAACGAACACCGTCGTCTTCCAGTTTTTGTGTCATGGAAGCCAAATCGATGCCAGTGGACAAGAGTTCATCCCATAACTGCGGCGTGTCACCAGATTTCACCACAAGTGACTGGGTAGCCGTACCATGGTCGTGAAAGGCAAGCATTGTTTCTTCAGGAATGGTGTTGACCGTATTTTGCCCAATGAGTTCGTCGACATACAGAGTGTCTCGATATGACGGGTTCTTGGGCGATGTGCTCGCCCAGAGTGGACGCTGTAAATGAGCACCCAACTCTTCCAATTTTTGCCATCGCGCCGATTGGCGCACTTCTAAAAAGTGAAGATACGCCATATGGGCCTGCAATATTGCAGATTGTCCCAGAAATTTACGTGAGATATCGGTATTCAGCGCAGACAATTCGGCATCAACAATTGCATCAACACGACTGATAAATATTGAGGCAACACCCGCTACATCTTTTACCTTCTCTGGCGATTGGGCGGCAAGTGTTTCGAGTCCGGAAACATACGCTTCAAGCACTTCCATATAGCGCTCCAAACCAAAAATGAGCGTCACATTGATATTGACCCCTTGCGACACCAGGTTCTTGATGGCTACCAGCCCATCTTTTGTAGCGGGGATCTTGATGAGCACGTTGGGAGCCGACAATCGATTGCGCAGATCTAAAGCAGCTTGCACAGTTGCATCGACCTCATAGGACAAATGAGGATCTACTTCAACGCTCACAAAACCATCTTGTCCGTTGCTTTCACGGAACACACCCGAGAACACAGCGGCTGCATCGGATATGTCTTTGAGCACAAGTTCCCAATATGTCTTGGTCACTGACAATTTGCGAGTAGACAATTCAAACAGTTGTTCGTCATAGTCTGCAGAATCTTGAATCGCTTTTTGAAATATGGTCGGATTCGACGTAAGACCTCTGACCCCGAGCTCTACGTAGCGCTCGAGTTGTCCGGTTGTGATGTAGCTACGACGCAAATTGTCGAGCCAAGGACTTTGGCCATATTTCTCAAATAGATCTGCAAGTCGAGACGTGGTGCTTTCTGCCATGCCTACGAATGTAGTTGAATTGCCCGATCGGCAACGTTGCTTGCCGAAATGCCGAAATGCTCAAGAGCCTGTGAACCTGGGGCGCTGGTTCCGAAGCTTTCGATACTCACCATGTCGTCAACGTATTTTTCCCAACCGGAAGATATTCCTGCTTCCACGCCAATGATGGGTAGGTCGTGAGGGAGCACTTTGTCTCTGTATTCCTCCGACTGGCTATCAAAAAGAGAGA
>JBIKNT010000262.1:0-2631 GCA_044358465.1 Ilumatobacteraceae bacterium | reverse complement strand
CAGTCAAATAGCTAATTCTTTTCCCAGAGTTTGCGTTACTTGTAGAGCGCAACGTAAGGTAGGCGAGGTGAGACGTTCGTCACGCATCGGGGGATGCGCAGCGAGGGTCACACAGAACACATTCCGGGGCTTTTCCGGGGTGAACTGCAACACGGTGGGGGAACAACGTGACAGTCATCGATCTTTCATGGCGACAAAAAGGGGCCTGTCAGGGCCTCGATCCTGCGGTCTTTTTCCCTGATGAAGGCGATGAAGCCCAAGTAGAAATCGCCATTGCGGTGTGCGATACCTGCCATGTGCGGGTGTCGTGCCTTGAACATGCCTTAGCCAGTCGTGAAAAAGAAGGTGTGTGGGGCGGCACCACAGAACGCGAACGTCGACGCATTGTGCGTCAACGCCGTCGGTCTGCGTAAGAATGAGCGAGTGACTTCTTCGCATTCGCTCGATATTGCTCAATACGGGGGGTGGCCAGGCATTCTGGGAACGCTTGTTTCTGGAAAAGACCTTGAGGCCCATATTGCCGAAGCGGCCATTACCGACATTTTGAATGGGCAAGCAACAGCCTCTCAAATGACCGCGTTCATTGTTGCTTTACGTGCCAAAGGTGAAACCGCAACCGAGCTCTCAGGCATGTTGCGTGCGGTACGTTCTGCTGGTCAGCGTGTAGATCTTGCGCCCGAACTTGCACATCGCGCCATCGACATCGTGGGTACTGGTGGCGACCAGAGTCATTCTTTCAACGTTTCTACTGTCACTTCACTCGTGGTTGCTGGTGCGGGCGTGCCGGTATGCAAGCACGGGAACCGCGCTGCTTCATCGAAATGTGGTGCAGCCGATGTTCTTGAAGAACTCGGCGTTGCTATTGAACTCGACCCTGTCGGCGTTGCGCAATGTATTGATGAAGCCGGTATGGGCTTTTGTCTTGCCGCACGTTTTCACCCTGCGTTTCGCTACACGGGGCCATCGCGCCGCGAAATAGGAATCTCTACTGCATTCAACTTGTTGGGCCCCATGGCAAACCCTGCGCCTATTTCTTCCATGTTGGTGGGCGTTGCTGCGCCATGGATGATGCGCCCGATGATTGAAGCGTTGTCTTCTCGTGGAGTTACTTCAGCGTGGGTAGTGCATGGAAGCAATGGAACCGCACAAGGCGGTGTTGATGAACTCACACTTGCTGGCCCCGCACTCGTGATGCAATTGCGCAATGGCGAAGTCAGTGAATTGAAAGTTGATTGCTCCGACATCGGACTGTTGTCGCAACCGCTGTCGGCAATTGTTGGCGGAGACGCAACCGAAAACGCGCGCATTGCTCGTGCGGTATTGGCCGGTGAAGCAGGCGCAGCGCGCGACACGGTGGTATTGAACGCTGCAGCAGCACTGCATGTTGCTGGAGTTGCTGCGTCGCTCGGTGAAGGTCGCGTGTTGGCAGAGCAATCAATTGACACAGGTAAAGCATCTGCGGTGTTGCAGAAACTCATTGCCGCAAGCACTATGGCTGCCGAGCGTTTGGAGTAAATATTTCTTCGTTGGCAGTACGCGTTCCCGCAAGCTCGGCCAATTTGGGCCCAGGTTTCGATGGAATCGCCATGGCGCTGTCTTTGTATGCAACGGTGCGCGAGGCAGAAAAAGGCGATGTTGTTGCCGATGAATTTCACCCAGCTTCAATTGCCTTTCGTGCACTTGGTGGCACTGGCAATATTTCTGTACGCACCGATATTCCCATGGGTCGTGGCCTTGGTTATAGCGGGGCAGTACGAGTGGGAGGGGCGCTCCTTGCAGTAGTACAGCAAGATCAAAAAGCGCTGCCTTTGCCGCAGTGGCGTCAGAAAGTATTAGTAGCAACTGCAGGCCTTGAAGGTCACGGCGACAATGTTGCCGCGTCGTTACTTGGCGGAGTGGTGGGAACCAACGGCACATTTGCTGCAAACATCACAAACAACTGCGCAGTGGAGGTGGTGGTGTGGGTTCCTTCTGCGTCGACCTCAACACATGCTTCGCGAACGAAGTTGCCAAGCCAAGTCAGTCTTGCCGACGCAGCATTTAATATTTCCCACACTGCGCTATTGGTGGGTGCATTGAACTCAGGAGACCTTGAAGCGCTCGGTGCAGCCACAGCAGACCGCTTACATCAAGACATTCGTTTTGCTGCCGTGCCACAAAGCAAAGCGGCACTCGATGCAGGGTTGAATGCGGGGGCCATTTGTGGATGGTTGTCGGGCTCGGGGCCAAGCGTTGCCATGTTTTGCCGTGCGGGTGAGGCAGCACCTATTGCCCAAAGCCTTCCTGCTCAGGGTTCGGCAAAGGTGCTAAGAATCGACACTGTTGGCGCACACTTGTTGTAGCTCTGTCACACCCCTTTGCTCATATGTGGGTATGGAACAACGCACCTCAATTCCCGTTACCTCTTCGCCGCTCACCATTTCGTGCGACACGTGTGTGATGCACGAAAGCGATGCCTGTAACGACTGCGTGGTCTCGTATCTCCTCAATCATGAGCCAGGCGATGCGGTGGTGTTTAGCTTTGAAGAAGAGCGTGCCGTGAGGTTGCTCGCTTCTGCGGGTTTGGTGCCTACGCTTCGTCATCGTGAAGTCGGTTGAACCTCAAAGTAGCTATACACAACACCTCTCCGA
>JBIKNT010000001.1:0-26793 GCA_044358465.1 Ilumatobacteraceae bacterium | reverse complement strand
ACTCTCGCGACAGCACGTAATGGCAAGGTTCATGCTCTTGTTGGGCATCGAGCAGCTCTCAAAGTTGCCGACCCCTTCAGCGCTGATGTCCTTTTAAAAGCCGTTCCCGACCTCGCACAACGTGTGGTCATTGTTGCTGGGCCAGAATCAATGGTGAAAGCTGTGCAGCGAGGTGCTCGTGCAGCGGGCGTGCCTGTAGAAAATATTCATGCTGAAAGGGCTTGGTGGTAGACGTGTCACAAAAACCAACTTTGGGTCGTCAGATCTTTCCCGCAGTGGCTCTCACGGTTGTAGGTGTTGGCTTCATTTCACAACTCGATAACCCAGGTGGCGATGTAGTTGCCCTAGAAGGAGCGATAGGCACATTGGCGCCCTCTGCCTCGGCAACAACTTCGACGCTTGCACCAACTGCGGCGACATCAGTTGTTGTACCCAGTGAGGTCACTACAACCCTTGCACCAAGCCCACTTTCTACAGTGGAAGGAACGGGTAACTGCGATGGTGATGTGGTGACTGGCCCAACGGCAGTGTTTAAATGGGGTGACCTGCAACTACAAGCAACATTCACACAAAAAAATGTACTGTGCAATGTAACTGTTGTGAAGTATCCCAATGAAGATGATAAGTCATTGAGTATTAACCAGTCTGCGCTTCCTGTGTATAACCAAGAAGCAATTGAGATAGGAAGTGCACAAATTGCAGTTGTCTCTGGTGCAACCGATTCGTGGCGTGCATACACCGCCGGGCTCCAAGCAATTCTTGACGCTCGCCCTGAGTAATGAGTGCTGAAGTACGTTTCACATTTGCAGCGAAGGCCATGGGCACCGCTGTTAGTGCACATATTGACGATGTAGTTCCTCAAGAAATCGCAGATGATGCGTGGGAATCGGTAGGAGTATTTCTTCATGATATTGAAGATCGATTTTCCACATTCTTGCCAACAAGTGAAATTTCGCGCATAAACAAAGGTGAATTGCACGTGCTTGATGCTTCACCAGATGTGGTTGAGGTGCTTGATGCATGCACATGGCTGGAGCACTTAAGTGATGGGGTATTCAACGCACGACGACCAGATGGTTCAATTGACCCTGCCGGGTTTGTTAAAGGTTGGGCAGCAGAGCGAGCGGCACGTTTGCTGGCCGAGGCTGGTCTGAAAAATTACTACTTGCGCATTGGTGGCGATATTCAATCCCATGGCACGCAGGCAACAGGAGACAAATGGCGAGTGGGAATAGTTGACCCGCACGACGCAACGCGTATTCACAGTTATGTCGATATCCCAGAAAATTGGGCAATTGCTACATCTGGTGTCGCAGAGCGCGGCCAACATATTTGGGGCAAAGATTCCCAACCAACGAATTCTCAGTTTTCTTCAATGACAGTTATTGGCCCACACCTCATGTGGGCAGATGCGTTTGCCACCATTGCTTATGCCTTGGGCGATGCTGGTATTGACTGGGTGGAGAAGTTCCCCGACTACACCGCGTTCACTTTGAAGTAACGATGTGCTCCATCATTTCAAGGTATGACTCAAATGGATCAACAACGATGTGTTCATCTTTTGCCCCTTCGTCCCAGCGACGTAGTTGCACCGAATTAGAAAAATGCGGAGAGCGCTCGAAGCGCATGACTTCTTGATGAGTCATACGACCGCCTTGCTTTTCTAGACTGCGAACAGATCCGATAGAAAGCTGATCAAAATAGGTGTCGTCTGCAGTGCACAGGAAACGTTTTGCAGCAACGTGTAACGCAATTGGCGCGGTAACCCCGCTAGGGAAATGTGTTGCAAGGTATCGCGCTCCAAGTGCTTCGTGTTCATCATCGGTACTGAAATCAACTGAACCATTGCTTTGCTCCAAAACCAAGAGATGGCCAACGTCATGCAAGAGCGCGGCGATGGTGAGCTCGGGGCTGGCCTCTGACGCTTTTGCCAGTGCTGCACACTGGGTTGCATGTTCAGTTTGGGTAATTAACTCATCGTATTTTTGATTGCCAAATTGGCTGTATAGATGGTGAATATGTTGAATGATTTCATTCATTGAACGGGTTTCCCTTCAAAATCTCCAATAAGTGATACACGTACAGATTCGTTATTGTCTTTTGCTTCAGCGAACTCTTTGAGTTTTTGCTCGTAGTAGCGACTACGTAGGTCACCTTCGCTGAGGGCGTTATAGGTGGGATATAGAGCGCGTCGATCATTCTGCGAATTATTCGGCCCGCTGCGGTGTGGAGTGCGCGAGTGGAACCACAAGGTTTGGCCAGCTCGTAAAGGAACGGTCATCCAGTGAAAAGTGGCTACGAGTGAGGGTTCAATACAACCCTTGGCGTCCATAGGAAGAATTTCGTGGTGGAGCCCAGAAACGACTTCAAGACATCCATTCTCCTCGGTGGCATCGTCAACGGCAATCATGCATGAAATGTGAGTTTCAATAAAGCGGTAAGCCGGCGCATCTTGATGCGGGGAGTATCCGGCACCACCTGCAAGTTTGTAGTTGATCTTTTCTTTATAGAGAACGGCTTCGCTGTTGAGCAGCGCAGAAGCAACCTCAACCATTTGGCCACTGCGAAGGAACTGATGCATGCCGGCATGAAACGGAGTGAAGTTTTCCGTTCTGCAAAGTTTTGGACCGTATTCAGTGAGCTCCTTGTAATGCAACCATTCACCGTTGTCGTCAGCCCATGAGGCGATATCGGTTACCCAACTTTGGACTTCAGAAGTTTCGGCTGCGGAAAGTGTGTCGACGAGGAGCCAGCCTCTGTAATTAAAATGTTCGAGTTGTTCTGCGGAGAGTCTCATGATTTCCTCTCAATTATTCCCACATTTGCTCCTATGGATAGATGATGTTCAAATTGTGCAGAGATTGTAAGAACCGACATTGTGATTTTTTGATCGTCCAAAAGTACTGAAATCTTCGTGAATGCACCCACGAACGTGATGTCTGTAATGGTCCCACACCATTGGGCGCTGGCATCGGGATTCACTAATTCTAAGTTCTCTGGGCGAATGAGAACACGGGTATCTCCAACAGGAAGAGAATTGATGCTTCCCACGAAATGGGCAACAAATGGAGTAGCAGGAGCGTTGTAAACATCGCGCGGACTACCAATTTGCTCGATTTTTCCGTTATTCATCACACAAATGCGATCGGAGATACTCATTGCTTCATCTTGGTCATGTGTAACAAAGACTGTGGTGACACCGAGGTCTCTGTTCAGACGACGAATCTCATCACGCACTTCTACACGAATCTTTGCATCTAGAGCGCTGAGCGGCTCATCGAGAAGTAATACGTGGGGCTGTGTAGCAAGAGCCCTTGCCAGAGCGACGCGTTGTTGCTGGCCTCCAGAGATCTGGTGAGGCATGCGATGCCCTAAATCAGATAAACGGACGAGATCTAGCATCTCCCCAGCTCGCTTTTTTCGTTCTTCATTGCGCACTCCGCGGACCTTGAGCCCAAAAGCCACGTTGTCTCTAATGTTGAGGTGGGGAAACAGGCTGTAGCTCTGAAACACCATGCCCATCTTGCGTTCGTTTGCTGGAAGTCCGATGATGTTCGTTGATTCAAGATGAATGGATCCTGAGTCTGCAATCTCGAATCCTGCTGCAATGCGTAGAGCGGTTGTTTTTCCACATCCACTCGGTCCGAGTAGAGAGACGAGCTCGCCTTGCTCTAACGAAATGGAGAAATCGACAAGCGCTTGCACTTCGCCAAAAGATTTACTGACTTTGACAAAATCAAGAGCACTCATTATGGAACCATCCCAACATTAATGTTTTTCACGTCGATACTTTTTGAATCTTTTTTACGAATGATGCTGACCAATGTGAACAAGATTGTTGTGAGAACGAGAATGAAGAGGCCAAGACCTAAGGCTCCCTGTGGCTCACGGCCTTGTGCTTGAGCCATGTACATCGGGAGTGTTCGCTTCAAAAGAAGTGATGCGATGGTGAATTCACCGAGCACTACTGTAATTGTGAGAAATGCCGCATTGATAAGGCTCGTGCGTAGGTTGGGAAGTAGAACATTCCACATCACACGAGAAGATGAAGCACCAAGAGACTTGGCGGCATCAACCAAAGTGCGCAAGTCGAGTGCCTTAATGCCAACATCGAGCGATCGGAATGTAAATGGCATGGCAAGAATCGCGTAGAAGGGGACAAGCGAGTAATTACTTGCCAAAAACCATGGTGCAATAGACCTGTATGTGCCACTCACGCCTACAACCAATGCAATTGGTGGAACAACGTAGGGGAGAATTGTCACAGTTTCTACAACTCCACGCCAGCGTGGTGCCGACAAATGCACCCACAACGTTGTGGGAACCATCAGGAAGAGCAACACAATTACTGTGAAGAATGCAACCTTCAGGCTCACCGAGAGAGAGTGAGAAAATTCAGGGTCGCGCAATGTTGTGAGAAGTCCGTCGATGGTCCAGCGTTTGAACAAGTTTTCTCTCCCGAGAGAGATCACGGGTATGCGTTGAAATGCAAAGCGAGCCATTGACAAGAGCGGAGCAACAAAAAACACAATCGCTATTGCGATGTAGAGTCGGGGCCATATTTTGCCAATGAACTTCATTGTTGCCATTTTTCTGCACGGCGTCGAATGAACAAGTAGCCCGTCATGGTGATGAGCATGATGATGATCATCCACGCAGCAAGCGCGTAACCCAAATTGTCTTTTCCAGTGATGGTATTTCCTTGTAGAAAGAAACGAATTTGCACTGGTACTAGGCGAGCTCCACCAGATGAAAGCGCATATGCCGTGGCATAGGCACTGAATGCATTGGAAAAGAGCAAAAGAAAACCTCCAAGCAATGCAGGAGTGAGGAGTGGTAGCCCTACGTAGCGCCAGTATTGCCAAGGAGCGGCACCAAGGCTTGCTGCAGCTTCACTCCAAGAAGCACGAAGCCCGTTGAATGCCGGAACCATAATGAGAAACATCAGCGGAATTTGAAAATACAAATAGACAATAGTGATGCCAGCAAAGTTTGAAATACGAAATCCTGCATCTGCGAGGTTGATTCCAAAATAGTCAATCATTTTGGTGATGAGACCCTGTGTGCCGAGGGCGGCAATAAAGGCGAATGCAAGCGGAATGCCACCAAGATTCGCCGCAACTCCAGCAAAGCTAGTCATGAAATTACGAAACCATTTTGGTCGTTCAATACGCATTACTGACGCGGCAAGAAGTGAGCCCAAGAGAACGCCAAGGAGTGCGGTTAACACGCTTAGTTTGATGGTGTAAATGAATGAATCGAGGTAGTCGCCAGTAATTGCTTCACGCATTGCACTGATATCGGAGTCTTTTGTGGGTTGAATCGCAAGTCGAAATAGAGAAATTGCAGGCCAAACCAAAAAGAGTAAGACGAATCCAAAAAAAGGAAACAAGGCGATCGGTTTAAATTTTTTCAGTGGCAGGAAACGTTGAAGGGGGGTCCGCATATGCGAACCCCCCCTCGGATCTGAGTGACCCAAACTCATGTTTTCTGTAAGGGTCATGAGTTGTAGTTACTTATCAGCCATTGGCGACAAGTGTGCCCCATTGAGCTGTCAAGACATCTTTTGCCTTTGCAATTTGATCTTGAGTTGGGAATGCAATGGATGCGATGAGTTCTGGAGCGGGAAGATTCTTCTTCATCTCTTCAGAAACTTTTCCGGCCTTCACAAGTGCGTCGTAGCGGGCTGGAACAGCGCCACCTTCGATGTAGCCGAGTGCACCCTCATCAGAAATGATGTGATCAATCCACAATTTCGCTGCATTTTGGTGTGGGCTGGCTTTTACCACGCCTTGTGCGTAGTAGCCACCATAAACACCGTCTGTAGGAACATTGATAGATGCTTCGATGCCGTTCTCCGCGAGTTTTGGAGCGAGACCTGGGTAGTTGTAGGTCCAGTCAATCCAGATTGGCGTTTCGCCAGACAAGACTGTTGCTTCAGTTACGTCGGTACCGGTGAGGTTGCCAGACTTCTTCAACTCGGCAAAGTATTCAATGCCTGGAAGAATGTCGTCGAATGAACCACCATTGGCCAGTGATGCGGCCATTACTGCTGCAAATGCTGCACCAGCTTCACGTGGGTCACCATTGAGTGACACTTGGCCCTTGAATTTTGGATCCTTCAGATCTGCAAAAGAAGTTGGAGCCTCGGTAACAATTTTTGAGTTCGAACCAATTGCCATAATGCCGTAGTAGGCCGCAACCCAGTTGCCATTTGGATCTTTGAGGGTCTCTGGAATTTCATCCCACAAGCAAGGCTTGTATGGCTCCCAAAGGTTTTCTTCAGTTACTTGTTGAGCAATTGCTGGGCTTACGTCGAGGTTGTCTGGCATATCGTCTTGTCCAGCAAGTGTTTTCACAGCGGTGAGTTCGTCTGCTGAAGAAGCATCTGGGTTTGCTACTGGGTTTTCAATTTCAGGGTACTTGTCGCGGAATGCTTGCAAAATACCTTTGTAGTTGGCCCAGTTGTCGGGAAGAGCAATGAGGTTCACTTTTGCCTCTGCATTAGCTGCAGAGACGATGTCTTCGGCTGGGCAATCGGCCGCAACCTCTGTCGAATCTTCAGCCAGTGTGTCGAGTGTGCTCTCAATAGTTGCTGTGTCAACTGTTGTCTCGGAGTCGGATGTGGAACTATCGCTGCCGCATGCGCTGAGCAGTGAACCGGCTACGAGAACCGTTGCCGCTGCTAGGAGGCGGAGTTTTGGGATGTGGTGGTGTTTTGTCACGAAGGTGAAGTTAAGAAACTCGTATGACAGATTCCCCTCGCTTAGGTGAACAAAACAGAATCTTTGTCTGAAGATCTGTGGTGACAAGTCACAGTTAACTTGAGGTCAACCTCGTGATGCTTTGCGTTCACTTAGTTGTTCGGCAATGAAGCGCCAACCCACCAAAGTGAAAGCATTGAAAATAGTTGCGACCACAATAAATGCGCCAGCTGCACCATCGTCAAATGCAAAGCGACGTAGCAACATTCCGATGACGATGGTGAAGAGCCACAGTCCAACACCATTGGCAATTGTGCGAGGCGCTTTCCACGCCCGCAACGCACACCAACCTACGATGAGGCCAATGAGGAATGGGGCAGTAGTTGATAGAACACCAGCAGTGTCGGTGTTGGTGTCGTGATTGCGGGTTCCTATAAATATGAATAGGAAAATAAAAGCTGCGTCGGCAACGAATGCGTAGAGAGATTTCTGTAGCGCTGGGGTGAGGGGCGAGGTCGACATAAGTACACGGTAGCGGCAAACATCATTCACCTGCTCGTCATATTGTGTACGCCAAAGGTTTCCCACAATCGCTCATTGTTCAACAGCCAATGAGTCACGATAAATATGTGAGCACAATCAGCATTACCCCCCAGAAACGAATCAGGCTTTTTCGTCGCCGTGCTCAGTTGCATATTTCGCGCCGCACACTTTTCCAGTATCCCGACTTTCGTCTCGCGGTGACCGGTCAGGTAACTTCACAAATTGCCGATGCTCTCGCCTCATTGGTGTTTGCGCAAGTACTTCTGTTCGCGTCTGAAGATGGCCCCACACCGCGTTTGTTAATTCAAGCTGTTATTGCATCAGCGTTTCCGCTAGTACTTGCTGGTCCACTGGCAGGTTTTGTTGCAGATAAATTTGAGCGTCGCCAAATTTTGGTAACTGGTCAAGGAGTTCGCTCGTTGCTTATGCTTGCCGCTATTTTTGCTGCCTACATGCAGTCATCAGTGATGCTTTACGTTTTATTTGGCTTATCAATGTGCGTGACTCGAATTTTGTATACAGCGCGGGCGGCTTCGGTGCGTCACCTGGTGCGTCAACATGAGTTAGTTGCCGCAGACTCGGTGATGTTGATGGCCAGCATGATTGCAGGAAGCATTGGCGCTGTCAGTGGAGCTTTGCTCTATCGCTATGTTGGTTTTGCTGCATTTTTTGCTGGAGCGATTCTTCACTTCATCGCTGCATATATGTTCGATTCCGTTCGCGCTTGGCTTGGTGGTGGTAGCGAAGTCGACAAAGTCACTTGGAAGGCAGCATTTCAACAGCTGCGTATGGCAAAGACCCGTTTCGCCATTGCTTCCACCAGTGCACATCGCTATCTCTTGGGAGTGAGCTATTCCGCAATTGCTTTGTTGTTAGACAACCGGGTCAACATTGGAGCTTCTGGTTACGCAGTCACTTTGGGCTCTGCAGGAATTGGAGCATTTGTCGGAACAGTGACCGCTGAAAGAATTAACGAAAAAATTCCGCGTAGAACGGTGACACTACTTGCCTTTGCTTTTTCTAGTGTGGCTGCTTTAACTGCAATTACTTTGACTAACTTCTATGTTTGTTGCGGGGCAGTTGTAGTGATGGCATTTAGTTTTCAAAACCTGCGCGTCTGCTCCGATGCAACCATTCAGGCCAACGCATTAAAAGGCTCATGTGGACGAATTTTTGCCGCTTATGACCTTGCCTACAACATGAGCTTTCTCATTGGCCTGGTCACGGGTCTCGCAGCTTCAACCATCGTTGCCTCACACACAGTTCTCTCTGTGGCAGCGTGCACGTTTGCAGGTGGCACCACGATATTTGCGCTGATGCCTCGAAGCGAAAAAGTAGATTTTGCGGCGAATGATGACAGCGTTGAAACAGCTGCAGAAAAATCAGGTTTCTCGGCGCGAAACGTTGCATAAAGCGGGACATACCGCGCCGAGAACACTCAATTAGGCTTGGTCGTAATACTCGCGGCCGAGATGCGTAATTTGGTCTTCGTTCATGATCCAGCGCAAGGTGTTGTGCAACTTCTCTAGTTGTACAAACAAGTCGTGCTCTGGGCGAAGGCCAGGCGCAGTTTGTGGGCTCTTGTAGTAGAACGACAACCACTCTTGAATACCGCCAAGGCCTGCACGTTGTGCAAGGTCGGAGTACAAGATGAGGTCGAGTGCAAGAGGCGCAGCAAGAATGGAGTCGCGGCACAAGAAGTCGACCTTGATCTGCATGGGGTAACCCATCCAGCCAACGATGTCGATGTTGTCCCAACCTTCTTTGTTGTCTCCACGGGGTGGGTAATAGTTGATGCTTACCTTGTGGAATACGTTGCCGTACAACTCGGGGTTGTTGGCAGGGTCGAGAATGTCTTCAAGTACACCAAGCTTTGACTCTTCTTTGGTTTTGAAGTTTTCTGGAGCATCGAGAACTTCGCCGTCGCGGTTGCCCAAGATGTTGGTGCTGTACCAACCAGCAAGGCCCAACTGGCGAGCCTTCAACATTGGTGCAAGCACGGTCTTCATGAGTGTTTGACCGGTCTTGAAGTCTTTTCCTGAAATGGGAATGTTGTTGTCGGTTGCGAATTGACGCAAGCACGGCATGTCGACTGCGAGGTTTGGAGAACCGTTAGCGAAAGGAACGCCTTCAAGCAATGCTGCATATGCATAGAGCATTGATGGAGCAATCATTTCGTCGTTGGCATCGATTGCTTTTTCAAAAGCTTCAATAGTGGCGTGTTGTGCACCTGGCTCAATGTAAATCTCGGTGCTTGCACACCAGATCATGACAACGCGATCTACTTTTTTCTCATCGCGGAAGCGGTTGATGTCGGCACGAATGCCGTTCAGCATGGAACGCTTGTCGATGGTGTCCATGGTGTGTGTGCCATCGAGGTTGCGCGCAAAGCGGCGCTCAAAGGCTGCCTTCATTGGGCGAATCTCACGCAGTGCTTCAGAAATCGATTCAATGTGCTTGCCCTGCTCTAGAACCCCAGCACGCGATGCAGCAACATAGGCGTCGTCGGGGAAGACGTCCCAGGCACCCCACACGATGTCTTCAAGACGAGCCAGTGGAACGAAGTCTTTGACCAATGGCGTGCGGCCATCGGTGCGCTTGCCTAAGCGGATGGTTCCCATTTGGGTCATTGAGCCAATGGGGGTTCCTTGGCCGCGCTTAGCGAGCTCGACACCAGCAATCAGGGTGGAGGCAACGGCGCCAAGGCCAACGGTGAGGACACCGAGTTTGCCTTCGGCAGGCGCAACGCTCTTGGGGGAAGGGGTGGGGCTAGACATGAATGGGTACTCCTTGGGCTCATAGGCATGGCGAGAGCCGCGACTGATAAGGCTAGAGCCTCCGAGGGTCGCCTACCATCTTCATATGACAACAGTTCCTGGCACCTCCCCCCAGCCAGAAAGCCAAAAACCACTCGTAATGGATGGAAACGCCTTGCGTGACCTCATTGTGGGGCAAATTGGTGCCCGTGTAGCTGCCGCGGGAAGCCCGCACATCTGCTTGGCCACCGTTCTCATTGGTGAAGATGGCCCGAGCCAGACCTATGTTCGCAACAAGCACAAGTTCGCTGCGAAGGCAGGCTTGGTGAGCCGTAACGAAACGTTGCCCGCCAATTGCACGCAAGCCGAGGCCGAAGCATTGGTGGCGGCGCTAGCTGCCGACCCGATGGTGCACGGTATTTTGGTGCAACAACCACTGCCGGGCCATCTCAACAACGATGCGGTGTTGGCGCTCTTGCCGGCCAACAAAGACGTTGACGGTCTCACCGCAGAATCGCTGGGCCGTTTAGTACGTGGTGAACCTGGTCTGGTGCCATGCACTCCACTGGGTGTATTGCGCTTACTTGAGCACTACGGCATTGCCACTGCTGGTAAGCATGCGGTCATTGTTGGTCGCAGCACTTTGGTCGGAACACCACTAGCTATTTTGTTGTCGCGTAAAGGTGTTGATGCAACGGCAACTATTGCGCATAGCCGCACCAGTAACTTGGCTGAACTGTGTCGTTCGGCCGACATTGTGATTGGCGCAAGTGGCCAGGCAGGAATGATTGGCAAAGATCACTGCAAGCCCGGAGCAACTCTCATTGACGTTGGTATTTCACGAACTGAAAAAGGAATAGTTGGCGATATTGATTTTGAAGCGGTGCAAAACATTGCTGGTGCAATTACACCGATGCCTGGGGGAACTGGCCCCATGACTATTGCGTGCTTGTTGGAAAATACTTTGACTGCAGCAGCACTACAGGGTGTAAAAATTTCCTAATTAGGAATTTGCCAACATCGTCATTATCAAGTTGTGTAGGTGGCCGCGCGTGGCCGCTCTCGACAGACCATGTTGACTTGTGTATTGATTCCACGTTTCAAACGAGAGACACACTTCAAGCTGCAATAACAATTGTTCATTGTCATTCAGTTCTGGTGCAAACGTCTGCAATATTTGCTCGCGTTGAGCGCGGTGCAAATAGGTCAATGCGCGACGAATGGTGTGTGAAGTTTTGACACCACGGTATGTGCCCATGCTGCGCCGTAATGGTGCTGCAAGAGCAAACATCGAGTCGCGACTTTCTATGAATTTTTCGACGCGCTCATTGAGGGGAATTTCTTGATTGATGGGTTCAAGAAACGGAGCAACACGTTCGTGTTGGCGGGTGACTAGTTCGCCATACACCGCCTCAATGTCGTCGAAATGCTGAAATACTGAGCGTAAAGACACATTTGCGCGCTCAGCAATATCGCGTCCGCTGGGGTTTTCTACGCCTTCGGCTAACAGTTCATACAAAGCGTCGGCAATGGAAGAGCGTGTGCGTTCACCACGTGCAACACGACCATCGCTTGAAGCAGCATTGTGATCTGTGGAAGACATTTCTACCTCGGGTTTGCCGCAATAAAAGTGTTGACGATTGTAGCGAGTTCTTCACCCTTATCTTCTTGAATGAAATGTCCACCACCAGCGATGATTGTATGAGCTTGACCTTCGCAACCAGGAATGAGTTTCTTGAAATGCTTTTCTGATCCACCAGTAATGGCATCGCTATCACCAAATGCGGTGAGGAACGGTTTTGTCCAAGTGCTCAGCACTTCCCATGCGGCGCGGTTGGCGGGAGCCGATGGGTCATTTGGTTCTCCGGGCACGAGAGTCGGGAAGATGCGTGCTCCGGCTTTGTATGAGTCGTCGGGAAACGGAGCATCGTATGCGGCAACATTTTCTTCACCGATGGGGCGTTGTGCGCAGCCACCTTGCACAATTTTTCCAACATTGAAGTCTGGTGTTGTTTGGCTGTACGTGCGCCATGCGCGAAAAGCTTCACCAGGGTCACGGTCACCTGTTGGAAGAAAAGTATTTGCGGTCACGACGCGTGCAAAGCGCTCAGGGAATTGTGCAACGAGTCGAAGTCCGATGAGCCCGCCCCAGTCTTGGCAAACCAAGGTGAGATTGTTGAGTTCGTTTGTGGTGAGCCACTCAGCCATCCAGTCAACATGACGTTGGTAGGTGTAGTCGGTCATTGCGGTGGGCTTATCGCTGCGGCCAAAGCCCACAAGGTCGGGCGCAACAACGCGGTGCCCAGCGGCTGTGAAGACGGGAATCATTTTGCGGTAGAGGTAGCTCCAGGTGGGCTCGCCATGCATGCACAAGATGGTCTCGGTGGCGGGGTCAGTTGCGCTGGCGCCCTCATCTATATGGTGCACGCGTAATGTGCCCGTGCCGTCGCCGCGAGCGATGTCGGTGTAGCGCGGTGCATATGGCCATTCTGTGAGGCCGGAAAAGCGGTCGTCGGGCGTGCGGATAATGTCCATATTTCCCCTGAATGCATTGGTGAATGTTTTTGCACTCTAAGTGCAAATACCTCCGCCGTCAAGATCTTGAACAGGGGGTTGTCAAGGTGGCTTTAACGTGGCAGACTTTGCCCGTGCGTATTTCGTCAACTTCCGTTCTTGTGGTGGTCGTCGTCGTGTAGGCACGCGTCACATATCACGCGTGCCGCCAAGCCTCCCAGATGGGGGGCTTTTTTGTTGCTCAAAACGCAACACACGCCGAAATGAGACGTCATAAGTGGTTTGAAGTGAATGCAAAAAGAACGAGTGATACAGGAGAGTCAAATGAAAATCACAGGAGCTGAAGCGCTCATTAAAGCGCTCGAGATGGAAAGCGTCGACGTCATGTTCGGCTATCCGGGTGGCTGCATTTTGCCCGCCTACGACCCTCTCTTGAAGTCGTCTATTCGCCACATTTTGGTGCGCCACGAACAAGGTGCCGGGCACATGGCCGAAGGTTATGCGCACGTTACTGGCCGCCCCGGCGTTGCCATGGTGACGAGCGGACCTGCCGCTACCAACTTGGTCACTCCGCTATGCGATGCCTACATGGACTCCATTCCGATGGTTGCCATTACTGGCCAAGTGTCCACTACCGCAATTGGTACCGATGCTTTTCAAGAATGTGACACGGTAGGTATTACGCGCAGCATTACCAAGCACAACGAATTGGTGATGAGTGCGGAAGATCTTCCTCTTGCTATTCGTCAAGCATTCCACATCGCAACAACCGGCCGACCCGGCCCAGTGCTCATCGACGTTCCTAAAGACGTTTTGCAAAACTCCATGACATGGCATTGGCCAACCGATGAAGAAGTGCAAGCAAGTCTTCCCGGCTATCACCCCACCACTAAAGGTCATCCACGGATGATCAAAGAAGCAGCGAAGTTAATGCTTGCCGCACAACGACCTGTTTTGTATTTAGGAGGCGGCGTTTTGAAATCGCGTGCAGCAGAAGTTGTTCGCGAAATTGCAGAGTTGTTGAACATTCCTGTTGTTACAACACTCATGGCACGTGGCGCATTCCCCGACAGTCACCCGTTGTGCTTGGGTATGCCAGGTATGCACGGAACCGCTGCTGCAGTTACTGCAATGCAAAAAAGCGATTTGCTCATTGCGTTAGGTGCTCGTTTTGACGACCGTGTAACCGGCAAAGTTTCTGCATTTGCGCAAGAAGCAAAAATCATTCACGTTGATATTGACCCAGCAGAACAAGGCAAAGTACGTCGCCCCGACGTTCCTATTGTTGGCGATTGCAAACTTGTCAGCATTGAAATTTTGAAAGCACTGCGCGAACTTCTTGATGGTGGCGAAGTGCAGGCCGACATTGCTCCATGGCGTAGCCGTTGCAGCGGATGGCAAGAACAATTCCCATTGGCATACGAGCCAAGTGCACCTGGTGCAGCATTGAAGCCACAGTTTTGCCTCGAGCAAATTCGTGACCATGCACCAGAAGGAACCATTTTGGTTTCTGGTGTTGGTCAACACCAGATGTGGTCGAGCCAGTATTGGCATTTCGACGAACCGTATACATGGGTGAACTCAGGTGGCCTCGGAACAATGGGCTTCTCAGTGCCAGCAGCAATTGGTGCAAAAGTTGGTCGCCCCGACAAAACTGTGTGGGCAATTGACGGCGATGGTTGTTTCCAAATGACCGCGCAAGAACTCATCACTGCTTCAATTAGCAACATTCCTATCAAGGTCGGAATTCTGAACAACTCATACCTCGGCATGGTGCGCCAGTGGCAAGAGATGTTCTACGGCGAGCGCTATAGCGAAGTTGATCTTGGCGGCGGCATCCCCGACTTTGTGAAGTGGGCAGAAGCAATGGGTTGTGTTGGTATTCGTGTCGACTCACCTGAAGAAGTTGCGCCAGCAATTGAGCGAGCCAACAGCATCAACGACCGTCCAGTAGTTGTTGACTTCCGTGTTGAAGAATTTGAAAAAGTGTTTCCAATGGTTGCTGCAGGTGCAAGCAATGACGACATCATCTTGCCGCCTTCACAAAACGAGCGTCGGGAGTATCTACGATGAGCACATACCCAACTCCACAGCGTCACCACATCTTGTCGGTGCTGGTACAAAACAAGGCCGGTGTGTTGGCCCGGGTGGCGAGCCTGTTCGCCCGCCGCGGCTACAACATCTTCTCGCTGGCGGTTGCCCCCACGGAAGACCCCCAGTTCAGCCGCATCACCATCGTGGTCGATGTGGAGGGAACTACCCTCGAGCAGATCGTCAAACAGCTCTTCAAACTCATTGAAGTGGTGAGAATCTCTGAACTTGACCCCCAAAAATCGGTTGAAAGGGAGCTTTTCATGGCTACCGTCCGCACTGATGGGGAAAATCGGGGGCAAATCGTGGAATTAGCCAATATCTTCGAGGCGAAGGTTTTGGCAGTAGGGGTCGACGCCCTTACCCTTTCTTTGGAAGGTTCACCCGAAAAACTCGATGACTTTGAAGAATTACTACGTGGATACGGCATTGTGGAATTACAGCGCACAGGTCGTATTGCGTTACCAAAACTCGATCGCGAAGCGCATTCCCGCGCTGTGAAAGGAAAGGCAAGCTGATGGCAGCAAAATTGTATTACGAGGCAGACACTGACCCGTCAATCATTAAGGGTCGCAAAGTGGCCATTATTGGTTATGGCTCACAGGGCCATGCCCACGCATTGAACTTGAAAGAAAGTGGAGTGCAGGTTGTTGTTGGATTGCGCGAAGGCTCAAAGTCGGCTGCCAAAGCTGCAGCTGCTGGCCTCACCGTGAAGAGCATTGCCGATGCATGCAAATGGGCAGACCTCATCATGCTCACCATGCCCGACACCGAGCAGAAGGCAACATACAACGATCACATCAAGCGTTACATGAAGCCAGGCAAGGCACTCGCATTTGCACATGGTTTCAACATTCGCTTCAAGCGCATTCGCCCACCAAAGGGTGTCGACGTCATCATGATTGCACCAAAGGGCCCAGGTCACTTAGTGCGTCGTACCTACACCGAAGGCGGCGGAGTACCTTGCCTCATTGCAGTTGAACAAGATGCAACAGGTAACGCAAAAGCAGTTGCTTTGTCATACGCACAAGCAATTGGTGGAGCACGTGCAGGAATTATTGAAACCACATTCACCGAAGAAACTGAAACCGACTTGTTCGGCGAGCAAGTGGTGTTGTGCGGTGGAGTCACTTCATTGGTGCAGGCCGGATTCGAAACGCTTGTTGAAGCTGGTTACCAGCCAGAGATGGCGTACTTCGAGTGCTTGCATGAAGTGAAGCTCATTGTTGACCTCATGTACGAAGAAGGCATTGCAGGAATGCGTTACAGCATCAGCGACACCGCCGAGTACGGCGACGTCACACGCGGACCTCGCATTGTTACTCCAAGCACCAAAAAGCAAATGCAGAAAATTCTGAAGGAAATTCAAAGCGGCAAGTTCGCCAAAGAATGGATCGCGGAAAGCGAAAGCGGCCGCGTGAAGTTCAACGAACTGCGCAAAGCAGGAGCCGATCACCAGATTGAAGAAGTGGGCAAGCGCTTGCGCTCGATGATGCCATGGATCTCGGCTGGTAAGCAGAAGGTGTCCGACGCCTCCGGCGGCTGAGTGTTCTCGGCGCCGTATGTATCGTTTTTTGCAACGCTACGCGCCGAAAAAAGAAGAAAAGTGAAAAGGCGCCACCGCAAGGTGGCGCCTTTTCGTTTCCCGCCTTTAGGGGTGGCGGGATGAAGATTTCAGATATGAGGAAACCTTCGCTATATAGATGTTTGACTCCCTCAAAAGTGGACACTTTTTTGGCGAAATTCTGAAAATATTTTCCGTGAGCCAATTCCCGACTTGTCAGGTCGGGAATTGGTCGGTAGGGTATTTCCCATGACAAATGCATCTTGGGGTTTCGATACCCGCCAAATTCACGCCGGCCAGTCTCCAGACCCTGCAACGGGTTCACGTGCTGTACCTATTTACCAAACGACGTCGTACCAATTCCGCGACTCGGCTCACGCTCAGAACCTCTTCGCTCTTGCGGAGATTGGCAACATCTACACCCGCATTATGAACCCCACCCAAGGTGTTCTTGAAGCACGCGTTGCCGACCTTGAAGGTGCAACAACAACTGCAGTGGGTTTGCCTGGTGCGTTGGTCGTGAGCTCAGGTCAAGCAGCAGAAACTTTGGCCATTCTCACCCTCGCTGAAGCAGGCAGCCACATTGTTGCTTCACCATCGCTTTACGGCGGTACGTACAACTTGTTGCACTACACACTTCCCAAGATGGGTATTGAAGTGACATTTGTAGACGACCCCGACAACTTGGAACAGTGGAAGAGCGCAGTGCGCCCCAACACCAAAGCGTTCTACGGCGAAGTTCTTGCGAACCCAAAGAACGATGTGTTCGATATTGAAGGTGTCTCAAAAGTTGCACACGATGTAGGTGTTCCCCTCATTGTTGACAACACCGTTCCTTCGCCATACGGCATTCGTCCGTTGCAGTGGGGTGCCGACATCGTTGTGCACTCACTCACAAAGTTCATAGGTGGACACGGCAACAGCATTGCTGGCGCAATTGTTGACGGTGGAAAGTTCGACTTCTCGGCAAGTGGACGCTTCCCGAACTTCACCGAACCAGACCCTTCGTACCATGGTCTTGCTTATTGGCCAGCACTCGGTGCAGGCAGTTACATCATCAAAGCTCGTGTACAAATGTTGCGCGACCTTGGTTCAGCGGTGAGCCCATTCAATGCGTGGTCGATCTTGCAAGGTGTAGAAACACTTTCGTTGCGTATGGATCGTCACTGGGAAAACGCAGCAAAAGTTGCTGACTACCTCGGCAAGCAAGCAGGCGTCGAGAGTATTTCATGGGCAGGCTTGCCTTCAAGCCCATGGCACGCACGTGCGAAGAAGTACTTCGAAGGCCGTGGCTTTGGTTCCATCATTGCGTTCAACGTGAAGGGTGGTCGTGAGGCAGGTCAGAAGTTTGTTGAAGCGCTGCAGTTGCACAGCCATGTTGCCAATATCGGCGATGTGCGCAGCTTGGTCATTCACCCTGCGTCAACCACGCACAGCCAACTCACCGAAGCTGAGCAACTCTCGAGCGGTGTGCAGCCTGGTCTCGTTCGTTTGTCGGTGGGTCTTGAGTCGATCGCCGACATCTTGGCCGACCTCGACCTCGGGTTCGCAGCCATCAAATAACCCTCCAATCAGTTTTCTCGGCGCGTAGCGTCACGAAAAGCGTGACATACCGCGCCGAGAACCCTTGGGTTTGGCAGGATGGTGGTGTGAGCGAGCAAATTGACACCAGAACAGGTTGGGTTTCGCCCGACGTCTTAAACGACATCCGCGATCGCGTGCCCCTGGTGTACGTCGATGCAGTGCCGGTGCGCGTTGATGAAGAAGGCCGTGTCACGCACGTAGGCATGCTGTTGCGTCAAGCAGCCGACGGAACCATTAGCCGCATGGTGGTGTCGGGTCGCGTGCTCTTGAACGAACGTATTCGTGAGGCGTTGTTGCGCCACCTCGAAAAAGATCTTGGACCATTGGCTTTTCCTCGTGTTCCGCCTGAGCCAGCACCATTTACCGTGGTGGAATATTTCCAAGACCCAAACATCAGTGGCTTCCACGACCCGCGGCATCATGCCGTGAGCTTGGCCTTTGTTGTGCCGGTCACGGGCGAATGCAGCCCAACACAACAAGCACTCGACTTGGCATGGTTCACTCCAGAACAAGCAGTCAGCCAAGAAGTACGTCGCGAAATGACGCTCGGCCACGACAGGCTTATTCGTTTAGCCCTAGCTTCTGTAGGTCAACTCCCTTAAGAGAATTTCAGCCGCGCCGGCGTTTGTGCACAATGCGTTGTGCGCCAGGGCGATTGTGTGGTGCGGGAGAAACAACCGACGTGTGCTCGTCGATACCAATGGTGATGCCCTTTGCGTCGATGTCGCCTGGCTCGCCGGCAACTTCTTGCACTGCAGCAGGCTGCTCTTTTGGCTTTCGTCCCAACACTTGGTCGAGGGCGAACATACCGCCTGCAAGCATTGCTCCAGCCATGCCGTGCTGACGTCGCACGCGCTGGAGGTCGGATGGCAAGGGATCAATGGGCGCGATGTCGTTGACCTCGCTTGGCTCGTTGTTCTCGCTCATTGTTGAAGCGTAGTGCGAATGGCGAATTGCGTGCGTTGTCAAGGTCTATTGTTCAGTTATGCCAGATAAGAACGCCGTGCATCGTGCCGCTGCGGCGTTGCGCACTGCGCTGGTAGGCAAACAACTCGTTGGTTTTGAAGCAGAAAAGTTAAGTGGGCCCACGCCCCGACTTGGAAGAACAGTTGAAGATGTCGTGTCACATGGTCGCCAACTAGAAATCTGTTGGGACGATGACATCGTGTTGAGCACCAACCTCGGATTTCGCGGAAGTTGGGAACTGTATCGCCGTGGTGAAACGTGGCGTAAGCCGCAACGTATGGCGCGAGTAGTTGTAGAAACAATCGATTGGGTTGCTGTGTGCTTCAATGCGCGCGATGTGGAAACGTATCGCCCCGACAGTTTTGTTCGTCATCCAAACTTTGGTCGCCTTGGTCCCGACCTGCACGATGCCAATGCCAACATCAATGAGTGCGTGCGACGTTTAATGACATATGAGAATCCAACAATCTCTATTGCCGATGTTTTACTCGATCAGCACGTTGCAACAGGAATTGGCAATGTGTATCGCTGTGAAGTTTTGTGGTCAAGTGAAGTGCATCCACTTGCACCAGTTGGTTTGTTGCCGCAATCAACATGTGTAGAAATTGTGCGCACTGCATCTGCAATGTTGCAACAACAAAACTCAGAGTCGCCATCAGACCTGTTTGCATACGGTCGCAATGGCCAACCATGTAAGCGTTGCGGGGGAGTCATTGCAGTGCAATATCACGGTTCACCTGAACGCTTGTTGTATTGGTGCCCCAGTTGCCAGCTCGGTTGTGCGCCGGCACCAGAGCCAGACCATTCCGATCCCATCGCCAGGCTCACCGACTCACATCCTGCGGGCTCAATGTATATCTCTGAAATGGTACAAAACAAAGGTTTATTCACCGATAACGGCAATCAAGCGGCAAGCTAAAGGCTTAAGCGCGCCCCAGTATTTTGTCGACCGCAATGATGATTGCCACTCGGTCGACGCGTTCCTTTGGCGCTTGGTAGCGCGCTGCATAACCGGCAACGGCCTGAGCAACTGCAACTTCATCGGTAGCAAGGCGCACGGTTCCTTCAAGAGAAAGCCAGCGGCCTTTGTCGACCTGCGATACAACTGCTCTTCCGCCACGTTCGGCATTTTTCACCTTTTGCGAACCTGCAAAAGTAATGATGCGTACTTCATTGGAAGATACATCAAAACTAAAGCCCACAGGAACAACGTGTGGTGAACCGTCTTTACGAAGCGTGGTAAGCGAAGCTAAATGACGCTCAGTTAAGAAAGCAATGATTTCTGGGGTGATGTTTTCTGGAGACATTAGATGGCAGAAATTGCTTCAAGGACATTGAGTTTTGCGGCACGACGCGCTGGCCCAATGGCGGCGATGATGCCAACAACAATGGATGCAAGAAGCACAACCACAATGGTGTCAAAAGGAATGCTGATGCCATTCACAAATGATTCAGGAAGCGCAATAGAAACGGCAATACCTAACGGAACTCCGACAGCGATGCCCAATGTTGCACCAAAGACAGAAACGATGATGGCTTCCCAACGCACAGAGCGCTTGAGATGCCGTTTGCTCATGCCAACTGCACGTAAGAGTCCGAACTCGCGAGTGCGCTCGTAAACCGAGAGCGCCATCGTGTTTGCAATGCCTAAGACAGCAATGCCAATGGCGAATACGAGCAGGCAATACACAATGAAAAGCAGCTGGTTGAGCTGGTCTTCTTGGCTCTTTTGGAACTCGGCTTGGTCTTGAACCAGGGCGCTTGGAAATTCTTCAGCGACTTTGTCGACCGCAGCACGAGCAGATTCAATGCTGACTCCATCGGCAATGATTGCGCCGATGAAAAAGTCAACGGGCGGGGCGGTAGAAGCTTTGCTCAGAACATCGAGGCTGACGAGCCAGTTGCCAGCTATAGACGAGTCGTCGTAGACACCGCCAACAGTGAGATTAGTGGTGGTGCCGTTTTGCCATGTCACTGCAACCGAACTTCCCACAGAGAGAGCAAGGTCGCGAGCGGGGTCGCGGTGCACCAGTATCTGGCCTTTGCCTAGTGCTGCAAAATTTCCCGAGGTGAGTTTGACGTTCACGATGTCGCCCATGTCCACGTTCACCGCACCAATTTGCTTTGACTCCCCGTTGATTTGCGCAGTAGATGCGCGAAACGGCGACACTTCGCCAAGCTCGGGAAGAGCAGCGAGTTTTTCTCCGAACGCTGGTGGCAAGCCTTGGAAGCCGTCGCTTGTGACGAAGTAGTCGGCTGTCACGGAACCTTGCAAACGATCACGGAACGACTTCTGTACTGAGGCCGCAATGACAGCAACGGTGCTGACCATTGCAAGACCAATCATGAGTGCTGAAGCTGTGGTTGCCGTGCGGCGTGGAGTGCGCTGAGCATTACGACTCGCGAGTCGACCAGCGACGGAACGTGTCATTGGCCGAAGCGGGAAGGGCAATACGCGGCTAATTGCTGCGCTCATGGGGGCAGCAAATGAGGTGGACAAACTTGCGACGCCCAGGAACAACAAGATGGCTCCGAGTCCGCTTGCGCCAAGGATGCCAATTGCTCCGCCTGGTTGAACGAAGAGACCAATACATAGCAGTGCGATAGCGGCAACCAACGTCGCAGCGCCCGCAAACAGGCGTTTACTGCGCTGTAAGGCGGTGAAACCAATCTCGGGGCGCATAGCGGCAACTGGAGGAATTTTGCTGGCTCGCAAGGCAGGCACCATTGCTGCCGTGACGGTGACGCCGATACCAACAAAGAGCGACGCAAGGATGGTGCGCGTGGAAATAGTGATGGTGGCTGACGGGAATGCGGCGCCAGTGGCGTTGAAGAGTGCGGTGATGCCTTTCGACACCCCAACCCCGCCCAAGATACCAAAGGCAGTAGCAATGATTCCGATGATGAGTGCTTCGCCCAAAATCATGAGTCGTATCTGACGCGAACTCGCTCCAATGGCACGCAGCAAAGCAAGTTCACGTAAGCGTTGGCTAATGATGATGGCAAAAGTATTAAAGATGAGAAATGCACTCACAAAAAGCGAGATAGCTGCAAACCCTAAAAGGAGTTTTCCAAAAATATCGATGATGTCGTTAATGGCACCAGCAGTTTCCTTCGCCGACTGTTCGCCTGGAATCACCTCGTATTTGGTGGTGATAACGGATGCAATTGCCTCTTGAACTGTGGCTTGCGAAGCACCGCTTTCAAGACCAACATAAATGGAGTCGGCCAAACCTTCTGCGCCGAGAAATGTATTTGCCGTTACTGGGTCGAATGCACACACGCTTGCGCCTCCGCCGCCAGAAGTGTCGCCAGTTCCGGTGAGTCCAACAAGGGTGAATTCGCCCTTGCCGGTGGGCCCAACAATGGTGACGGTGTCGCCCAGAACATAATCTGCACGCTCAGCAGAGGCCTTGTCGATAGCAACTTCACCAGGGCCGCGAGCTTCGCGTCCTTCAAGCATGGTGCGTCCGTCTAGGCCGTCTTGACCCAACCAGGAAATGCCAAAAGCGGGGCCAGAAGTTCTCAGCGGTTTACCATCGGGTTTCACGATGGTGGACTCGCGAATGATGTTGACTTCCACTGAACTCACGCCAGGAACTGCAGCGATGCCAGAAACAAGTGCAGCGGGAACAGGGTCACGCTGCGCAGTGGCCTCATCGCCAAAAGCAATAGGGGCACGCACTTCTAAAGCAATGTCGCCGCGCAGTTCTTCAAAAAGACTGTTGATTGCGGTCTTCACACTGTCGGTGAGCATGAAGGCACCAGAAACAAACGCAACTCCACTCACAATGGCGAACACGGTGAGAATAATGCGGAACTTACGGGCAAGTACGCCGCGCAAAGTAAGGCGTATGACGGGTGAAGACACTGTTACGACCCGAGTTTCTTCATGCGGTCGAGCACTTGCTCACTTGTTGGTGAGGTCACTTCATCAACAACTTTTCCGTCGGCAAGAAAAACAACACGGTCGGCATACGCAGCAGCAACAGGGTCGTGGGTCACCATCACAATGGTTTGCCCAAGGTCGCTCACAGCGTGACGCATAAAGGCGAGAATTTCTGCGCCCGACCTGCTGTCGAGGTTTCCTGTGGGTTCGTCGGCAAAAATAATTTTGGGGCGACTTGCTAGTGCACGTGCAACTGCAACGCGTTGTTGCTGCCCGCCAGAGAGTTCACTGGGGCGATGTGTGAGACGCGATTCCAATTTGACCGCGCGCACTACATCGTTCAGCCACACTTGGTCGACGTCAACACCTCCGAGGTCGAGTGGCAACGTGATGTTTTCGAGCGCGGTGAGCGTAGGGATGAGGTTGTAGGCCTGGAAGATGAAGCCAACTTGCTCACGGCGCAAAACAGTGAGTTCACGGTCGCTAAGCCCCGACAAGTCGGTGCCATCAACGAACACTTTGCCCGAGGTGAGGGTGTCGAGCCCTGCGAGGCAATGCATGAGTGTGCTCTTGCCTGAGCCGCTGGGGCCCATGATGGCAGTGAACTGGCCCTCGGCAAAGTCGACTGTGACGTCGTCGAGGGCGCGCACCTCACTGTCGTCTTTTCCGTAGATTTTTGAGGCATTGAGCGCAGCAGCAGCCGCAACGAGAGTGGGGGTGGTGGAAGTCATCTAGGCTTGTCTAGTGGCAAATATTGAAGGTCGCAACTCATGGGTCAGCGGTGCGTGGAATGCGTCCGATATTGCCAGCGCCCAAACCCATTTGGCACCCTTCATCGACGAATTACGAGGCCAAGCGAGTAGCACGGCACCAGGTCGCACAGCGAGCCTCATTGAACTGCAAGTTGCTCAGTTGCTCGGCTTAGAACGCGCTGAGAGCGCACTGAGTGAGAAGTTAAAGAACTGGTACTCGTCGCCAGAATTTACCGATGGCGAAAAAGCAATTTTAGAAATCACTGAACAGTTCGTACTCGACGTACACAGCGTCACCGACGAGCAATTTGAGAAGCTGAGAAAGTATTTTTCTACTCCCGATATTTTGGCGATGTTGTTCCATGTTGCTCTGTGTGATGGCTTTGGAAAATTGGAAAAGGTCGCCTGATGTCGAGTACTCCACGCCTTGACCCCGTCGACCCCACTGCGCGTTCAGTGTTTGGTTCTATTCTCGGACATCAACCGCAACTCGCCAAAGCATTCTCTACTCTGTACGCCGAATTTTGGCAACGTGGCGAACTTGACCACATCACCAAAGAAACCACGCGCTTACGTAATGCCCGCATTACCGATTGTGGTTATTGACGCAATGTGCGCTTCACGGTCGTGAAGCAAGAAAACATGGTGGAAGACGATGTGGAAAAAGTTGACGATGGCTACGACGACACCGACTTGCCACAGCGCTCAAAACTAGCTCTAGCTTTTGCCGACGCATTCCTCGGTGCGCAAGGTGCACCGGCGCCCGATGTGCAAGTAGAAATGAAAAAAGAGTTCACGACAGAACAAATTGTCGAAATGGGAATTGGACTGGCTCTCTTTCACGGATTTAGCAAGTTGCTCATTGTGACGGGCTGTGAGCCAGAAGAAATGGAACGCACCGTGTTGAGTGCGCCAGGCGCTTAAAGGTTTACCAACCGTTGTAGTGCACAACCTCAGAAATATCTTTGCGCGACACGGGGCCTTCTGGACCATCGGGATAGCCAAGGGGAATAGTGGTGCCGATGTACATTTCATCGGGAATATTCAAGATGGTACGAATTTGTGCTTCCACCATTCCGTGCAAAGTGGTGAAGGCTGCGCCCAAACCCAGTGCGCGCGCAGCAACAATGAGGTTTTGGCTTGCGGCGTACACCGCTGAATACATGAACGGTTCACGTGGGTTGTCGGCAGGGTAAATGTTGCGACCACAAACAAAAATGATGCATGGGAAATTTCCCATGTTGGCGCCGAGGTTTTGCGCGCCTTTTAATGTGCGTCGGTCGGTGTCGTTGCCGGGGTCGGGAAATTTGGAAACACGTTCGGCAAAAGGCAAAAAGAGTGCGCCGAGTTGCTTGCGAACTTCGGGGTCGGTGACCACAATGAAATCCCAGCCTTGTGTGTTATTTGGGCTACTGGCGCGGGTGGCGGCCCACAACACCTTTTCTATGAGTTCACTCGGCACGGGGTCGGGCTTAAAAAAGCGCATTGCACGAGCGGTGTTCATTGCATCGAAGACGTCCATGTGCTCTATCGTTTCAAGTGGAGCACACCTATGACGTATCGGACCGACCAACCCCGCGAACAATTCTCCACTGGGCTTATTGTGGGTCGTTTCCACCCTCCACATTTAGGGCATTCGTGGTTTATTGATGCCGCTGCAGCACAGTGTGATGCACTGGTGGTTTTCGTCAACACTCGTGCAGGGGAACTAGTGCCTGGTTCCTTGCGCGCAGGTTGGCTTGCTGAATTACATGCCAACGTGACCGTGGTGGAAGTTGCTCACGAACTCGACACCAACTGGAACGACAATGAACTGTGGGCGAAATGGATTGCACTTTTTCGTAGCAAGTGGCCGCATGACGCCGGCCCGCATGCAGTGTTCTCTTCTGATTCTTATGTTGCTGAGCTAGCACGTCGACTAGAAGCACAAGCAGTAGTGGTCGACGAAGAGCGCATCAATGTTCCTATTAGTGCCACCCAAATACGCGAAACACCCCAGCAGTTTCTCCACTTTCTTGCTCCACAAGTGCGCGAATGGGTAGAGAAAAACTTGCTGGGGTGAGTCGGTAAAAATTATTTCTTAGGTTGTGGCAATACGCGCAAGTAAGGCTTGACGGTTGTCCAGCCTTGTGGGAACAGCGTCTTTGCCTCATCGTCAGACACAGCTGCACCGATGATGACGTCGCCGCCATCTTTCCAGTTGGCAGGTGTGGCCACTTTGAATTGCGCAGTCAATTGCAATGAATCGATGACGCGAAGCACTTCGTCGAAGTTGCGGCCAGTTGATGCTGGGTAAGTAATGGTGAGCTTCACCTTTTTGTCGGGTCCAATAACAAATACTGAACGCACGGTCATGGTGTCACTTGCATTGGGGTGAATCATGTCGTACAGGTCGCTGACCTTGCGCTCTGGGTCGCCGATCATGGGGAAGTTCACAGGTGTTCCTTGTGTCTCGCCAATGTCGCCTTCCCACTTCAGGTGCGATTCAACATTGTCAACAGATAAGCCGATGACTTTCACATTGCGCTTGTCGAACTCTGGTTTGATTTTTGCTACGTACCCAAGTTCAGTGGTGCACACTGGGGTGAAGTCTTTGGGGTGACTAAAAAGTACGCCCCACGAGGTGCCAAGCCATTCATGAAAGTTGATGGTGCCTTGTGTGGTTTCTGCGGTGAAGTCGGGGGCGGTATCGCCGAGTCGAAGTGCCATGGTGTTCTCCTTTAAAGGTGACTAATTCATAGTCCACGATAACGCCATTTTCCATAATCCCGACTAACTAGGTCGGGATTATGGAAAAGTGGGAATTTAATGGCTGAAATTCACGTGGGGGAGAAACTTGCCGAGCCACTTCGGCAGCCACCAGGTCTTTTCACCCAGCAACCCAAAGAGGGCCGGAACCAGCATCATACGAATGACTGTTGCGTCGAGGAATATGGCCACGGCCAAAGTAATACCAAGCTCAGTGGGGGGAATGGGCCCGGTCACTCCAAAGGCGATGAACACAACAATCATGATGAGTGCTGCATTGGTGATGGGGCGACCAGTGCGTGCAATGCCTTCACGAATAGCCACTTGTGTGTCTCCTGACTTTTCGTATTGCTCCTTAATTCCTGCAAGCAAAAAGAGTTGGTAGTCCATCGACAACCCAAAGAGCAAAGCGAAGAAGAAGAGTGGTGCCCATGCGTTGATGAATCCTTGATGTTCAATTCCAATGAGACCCGCACCGAACCCATGTTGAAACACCAGCGTGGCGAAACCGAAACTTGCTCCCACGCTAATGAGATTCAGCACAACGGATGCCAAAGCAATGGTCAAGCTACGGAAGACAACGAGCAGCAGTACGAAGGCCACAACCATGATGAGTCCAACTGCTAGAGGTGCAGCGCCGATGAGAGCACCAGTGAGGTCGCGATTCTGAGAACCGGGGCCG
>JBIKNT010000048.1:0-8964 GCA_044358465.1 Ilumatobacteraceae bacterium | reverse complement strand
TGGTCGTACCCAGAAGGTGGACACGGCATCGTGTTCCACCACACGTGAGTTGATCAAATTATGACCCCCATTATTGGTGTTTGCGTGAAATGGATTGGTAGCCAACCTTCCAGTGGCCATGAGGCCGACGCCCGCTTTGCTCAGTTTTCTGCCAGCGACCAGGCGGCCTTAGAAGTTGCCCTACAACGTGCAAAGCAACTGTCAGCACATGTACGTGTGGTGAGCATTGCTCCCGTTGCTGCACGCACGCATCTTGTTGCCTTGTGCGCATCAGGAGCCCACGAACTCATCCACATTGCAGCCGAAGGCCAAAGCAGCAGTGCACATGTTGCTCATGAACTTGCACAACACCTACAAGACTGCGCATCGGTATGGTGTGGCGACTACTCACTAGACCGCGGCTCGGGCAGTGTTCCTGCCTTTCTCGCCAGCACGTTGGGCGCACAGCAAGCACTTGGCATTGTGGGAATGACTCCGAGCACAAGCGCTCACTCTCTTGATCTATTGCGGCGCCTCGATGCTGGTCGACGCGAAATCGTGCGCGTGGTGGAACCTTTCATTGCTTCCGTCGAAGGGTCGTTAGCAACACTGCGTCGCGCCAGCCTCGCTTCAACACTTCGCCCAACAGTCAACATCATTGACGCTTCATTGGTCTCACATAGCGCGCCCTCACTCGGAGATTTCTCTCCTTTTCGTCCGCGGCCACGCACGGTAAAAGCACCTGCTGGTGAAACTGCATTAGACCGCATCAAAGCCGCGACATCGGCAAATTCATCGCAAAAGCATTCCGAGATTGTGGCACTAGCACCTGAAGCTGCAGCTCAACGCATTGTTGAACAGCTCACCGAGTGGGGATACCTTTCCTAACGGCTACGGTTTTGCTGTGCAGCAGCGCTACAGCCTCGACAACTCTTGGAGACGTCCGAAAAAAGGAAGCGTCCTTATAGCGGGTTCGCCTCTGCGCATATTTCGCTTAAGCGCAGCAGGTCAGGCAATCGCTCATTCACTTGAGCTCACCGGAGAAGCACCAAGTTCTGGTCAACTTCTTATTGACCGACTCATTGATGCCGGAGCTTTACACCCACTGCCTTCACTCGATAGCGATGCACTGGCATTGAGCGATATTTCCATTGTCATTCCACTTTTTGCACGGTCCGAGAACGACATTTCGCGAGTGCAGAATTTCGTTGCTGAATTTTCTGCATTTCCGCATGTGGTGGTAGTTGACGATGCTTCACCTATTGCATTTCCCGAGATACCGAACACCAATGTCACTGTGCACCGTCAAGAAGTGAACAAAGGCCCGGGCGCAGCACGCAACGCTGGCCTCACATTCGTATCCACCCCATATGTTGTATTTATTGATTCCGATGTGCAGTGCGCCCCTGAAGATGTTTTCGAGTTAGCCAAGTGGTGGAATTTGCCACAACTTGCTGTGCTCGCGCCGCGCGTTAAAAGCTTGAACTGGTTTCAGTATGGCGCCGCAATTGCCGCGTACGAAGAAGTGCGCTCCCCTCTCGATATGGGTGCCTTTCCTGCACGCGTGCGCGCCGGCACTCGCGTGAGTTATGTGCCTTCCGCATTATTACTGTGCAACGTTTCAGCACTTGCTGCAGTAGGAAACTTCGATGAATCGTTGCGTACCGGTGAAGATGTTGACCTCATATGGCGTCTCGATGCAGCCGGTTATTCGTGTCGCTATGAACCGTCTGTTGAAGTACACCACCTGCCGCGCACCACTATTCAACAACTTGCTCAACAACGCATGGGCTATGGTGAATCGGCTGCGCTACTTGCCAAAAAGCATCAAGGTGCACTTGCCCCACTTCGTGTGAGTGGTTGGAGTACTGGAGTATGGGCTTCCATTGCTCTCGGGTTTCCCATTATTGGTGGAGTTGTTGCTGCTGGTACCGCTGTTGCGCTCTCTCGCAAATTGCGTTTTCTTCCCGATGCAGAAAAAGAATCAGCTCGGTTAGCAACTCTTGGGCATCTTCGTGCCGGTAAACAAATTGCTAGTGCGGTGACGCGCGTATGGTGGCCAATTGCACTGCTCTTAGCGTTGGTCTCACGCCGCGCACGTTGGGCGTTGTGTCTTGCTGCTTTCGTGCCAGCACTTTCTGACTGGTGGACCACTCGCCCTCACCTCGACCCTGTTCGCTACACGCTTTTGCGTTGGGTTGACGACATGTCGTACGGGTTCGGCGTGTGGAAAGGTGTCGTGCGCGAAGGAAACTACGACCCACTTATTCCTGAGCTCTCCAGTTGGCCAAGCAACATGCAGCAAAAATCTGCTACTGAGGTTTAGCAGCCGAGCGCAGATGAAAGTTGTTGCACTCTTCACAAACATCTTCAGGGATCACTCCCATGCGCATCAGCACACTGAACATGATGCAACCGAGACAAATCGCAAAGAAACTTTCTAAGCCTGCTGCAACGACGAGAGCAGCAATGACTAGTTGTGCAGCACCGAGGTTTCCGGTTGCCCACAACAGTGACGCAACGCCACTAAATACAAGTCCGACTCCTTGAGCAAACCGCTTCGGTGGCCCTGGAACAAATTTATGATTGCCCTTCAGCCGTGGTGTCACGATCTGAGTTGCGATTCTCCCTAAAGGGCTCATGGTGGGGCCAGTCAAAACGCGTGCGAGGAACCCGTAGGTCAGGGGAATGAGTACCCAGCCGCTTTGTGTGAGAAGAAAAAGGACGCTCATTGCAACAACCGCGCCAGCAACAATGCGTGCCGAGGTCTCATTGACGGGATGAGGGAAGGAAAAGAACGATTTCACTCGCTTTACGATAGGGACAAATCGTGAATAAAAGCGAAATGCCTCTACAACTACTACCGTAGGAACTGATGTCTCTTCGGCTCACAGTTAACGAACATTCCTTTCGCGCCCATGTCGCCCACACCGTCGGCTCGACCCCTGGCCTCATTCCCGTTGTGAAAGGGAATGGCTACGGGCTTGGCCGACCCTTTCTTGTGCAACTGGTATCTGAATTACTTGGGCCTACTCAAGCAGTAGCGGTGGGCACGGTTTTTGAAGCACAAGATATTCCCGCTTCTACCCCCGTCTATATCCTCACCCCTATTGGCGAATTCGACCAGATCACCATTCCCGTTAATGCCATCCCCACCGTCGCCACAGAGCGCGACCTCACCGTTCTTCAGAGCAAGGGCTGGAAAAGCCCAGTGGTGGTGAAACTTGCTTCTCCAATGCAGCGCTTTGGCGTAGAGGCACCCGACTTTCTTGCCCTGGTGCAACGCATCAGTGCAGCCGGGATCACCATTCACTCATGTGCCTTGCATCTTCCGCTACATCACACCGATGAGGAAATTTACGAACAACTCTCAAAGTGGATCCCACTCGTTCCCCAGTGCGTCACCATTTCATTGAGTCATATTTCAGCTACTCAACTTGCAGCACAACAGGAAAAATTTCCTGATGCACTTTTTGAAGTACGGCTTGGCACCGCACTGTGGCACGGAGATAAATCTTTTTTTTCTTTACACACTGAAGTTCTTGCTGTGCACTCAATCGCAAAAGGTACTACAGCGGGCTACCACAGCACCGCAGCACCTGCCGATGGCCACATCGTTGTAGTTGCCGCAGGAACCGCCCACGGTGTTGCACCACTAGCAAACGGCTCAAGCCCATTTCATTTTCAACAGCAGCGGCTCACTTTGCTTGAAGCGCCCTATATGCATAGTGCAATGTGCTTCGTTCCCCTCGGCCAACCGTGCCCAAAGATTGGTGATGCGATCGATGTGCAACGGCCGCTGCACAGCGTTGCCCCCGACATCACACTGTGGGTCTAAAAACTCATGACTAATGCAGCGTTACCAACTCGCAATGGCGTTGCTCGTTTTGCAGAGCTCGATATTGCTCGCAGTATTGCGCTTTTTGGCATCATCGTATTGAACTACCACGGCTATCTCAATGGAGGCAACGCCACTGGTTCTGTTCAAACAACATGGTTTGCTCGACTCATGGACCCGTGGAATGGGTTGCTCGTTCCTAGTCCCGTCATCTTTGTAGTAGTTGCCGGTATTGGTTGTGGGCTCCTCACGTCAACGAGTCAGCAACTCAGCACCACAGAATTACGTTGGCTACTCATTCGTCGCGGAACATTTCTGTTCACCATTGGAACAATGTTTGAGTGGGTGTGGAACGGCACCATACTTCCGTACTACGGGATTTATTTTGTTTTGGCTGCTGTTGTGTTCCATTTAAAAATAAAACATATTGCTGCACTGGCCATAGGAATCACTGTGGCTGCAGCTCTTCTCTCTTTTTGGCGTTACCGCCAAGAAATCAATGGCCACTCCACAAGTTGGCTACAGCCATTTCAACCCAATACGCCCCGCAACCTCATCTTTCGTTATTTCATTGACTACACACATCCGGTGTTGCCCTGGTTTGCTTTCTTCTGCGTTGGGCTGATCATCGGGAAGTCTTATACCGCCTTCCGTTTAAAGCGAAAAACCATACTTTTCGCCAGTATTCCTGCGCTTTTTTGCATATACCTCGCAAGTGGTCTTGCGCTACATCACACCGATGGCTCATGGCAGCATCTCTTAAGTACCGACCCCTTCCAACGCGGCATATTGGCCACAGTTGGCGCGTGTACCAGTGCAGTACTCATCGTCATCCTCATTTCTTTTCTTGCTGACAAGTACCCCACTTCCCCACTTGCTCAACTACTCCAGCGGTCGGGGCAAATCACATTGACCTTGTACTTGTGTCATGGCTTTATATACAACGCAGTAGTGAACTGGTGGAACTGGGTTGAACCAGGTGGGTTCACCACCGCATTTGTTTTTTCCTGCGTGGTATGGACACTGCTCATTGCCGTTGGTGTTCGGTGGCAATCTTCAATTGGCAAAGGCCCTGTAGAAGTTGTTTATCGCAAGTTCGGAAACTAAAGGCGCAATTAAATTCTTGCCATGCGGTTCATGCCGCGTAGAGCAAAAGCTGCTGCACCAACAAGCGCACCATCGTCACCTAGACGCGCCGGAACAATACGTGCTCCTGTAGAAAATTCGAGTCGGCACAATTCATCAAGACTGTTTTGTGCTGCTTGGAAAAACGGTGCCCCAAAACCCAACGCCACACTTCCACCAACCACAGCAAGTGGAAGGTCGAGCAAGTTACACACCGAAGCGATGCCGCGGCCCACGAGGCGGCCAGTGCGCTGAATAATTTCATAGGTCGGTTGCGTAGGAGGCCTGCCAGTGATGGCCTCAATGGCTGGGCCAGAAGTTTCTGCTTCCAAGCAGCCACGGGCGCCACATACGCAGCGGCGGCCGCTTGGCTCCACAATGACATGCCCAATATGGCCGGCGTTTCCCGCTGCACCGTCGAGAAGGCGGCCATTGAGCACAATGCCACCACCAACTCCAGTGGAAACGACCATTGCTAGAAAGTTGTCGTGCCCTTTGGCAGCGCCTTTCCAGCCCTCACCAAGGGCAAGCGCTTTGGCATCGCCATCGGCGAAGACAGGCAAGCCGGTCAGCGTTCGCAGCCGAGGGACCAACGGGAAATTACGCCAACAAGGAATATTCAGTGGCGACACCAGTTCTGCATTTTCTGCCATTGGCCCTGCACAACCCACACCCAGTGCAACTGGTTGTGCTCCGTGTTGTCCGCGAGCTTTCGTGAGCATGGCATCGACGAGTTGTGCAACATCGTTGAAAAGATTTTCATCGCTTTGGTTACTACGCACCGCGATACGACCTCTGTCGATGACCATTCCTTCACGAGTAACAAGACCTGCAGCAACTTTGGTGCCACCAATGTCAAGAGCGAGAAGGACGTCCATACCGCTCTAGTGTCTACCGCACAGCAACATCAAAGTAAGTTTTTTCCGCGAGTAATCTGTTGCAGCATGTTGAATTTTGCTGTGCCATCGGGTTGGAGTTCATTTTTCACCGAAGAGTTGTCTAAGAGTTATTGGGATTTACTGAGTATTTTTATAGAAACAGAACGTGCAACGTTGGAGATTTATCCACCACACCATGAAGTGTTTGCGGCCTTCGCAGCAACTCCACTGCACAAAGTCAAAGTGGTCATTGTGGGGCAAGACCCGTATCACCAACCCGGTCAAGCGCATGGGTTGAGTTTTTCTGTCAACACAAATGTTGCGCCACCACCATCACTGCGAAATATTTTTACTGAGCTACTGAACGACGTGAACGTCGATCGCAATCAACACCCAGCGAAAGGCAACCTCTCGTCGTGGACAGAGCAAGGTGTGCTGCTGCTCAACACCACATGCACTGTGCGTCGCGGCGAAGCTGGGTCACACAGTGGTAAGGGATGGGAAAAATTCACAACTGCCGCGCTACGTGTAGTTGCTGAAACACATGAACATGTGGTTTTCATCTTGTGGGGCAAACATGCGCAGGCTTTGAGGCCCCACCTGGAACTCACTGGGAGCCATCACACCTTCATTGAGGCGCCACATCCGTCTCCGTTATCGGCATATCGCGGGTTTTTTGGCTCTCGGCCCTTTTCACGCACTAATGAAGCACTGATTCAGCACAGTCAGACACCGATAATATGGTAATCAGTTCATTATTCAATGTTTATTTGGGAAAGAAAGGTTGCCATGGGGTCAGTTCGTAGACACGCATCACTCAATGCAACGGCACAAGAAGTCTGGGACTTCATCGGCCGCCCAGGCGCCTTGCATGAATGGTTCCCTATCACGGCAACGCGCATTGAGGGCGACAAACGCTGGATCACCTTGCCCACCGGCATCGTCTTTGAAGAAGACATCTTGTTGGTCGACCACGACCTGCGCCGATTCCAATATGGAATTACGAACAACCCACTTATCACCAGTCATCTCGGTACATATGACGTCATTGAGCTAACGCCAACTACTTGCATCGTTGTTTACAGCACCAATGTTGAACCAGAAGTATTTGCACTGGCTATTGGTGCAGCAGCTGGCGAGGGAATGCGCTTTCTCGAAAAGAAATACGGCATTCCAAAGAATGAAGGAAATCGCTAATGGCACGTCGCATCTTGTTCATCACCACCGACCAACAACGTTTCGATGCATTGGGTTGCAACGGTGGCACCGTTGCCCGCACTCCTGTTGTCGACTCATTTGCAAAAGAAGGCATTCGCTATAACCGCGCACTTCCTTCCAATGTGGTGTGTATGCCATCGCGTAGTTCCATGATCACAGGACAACACGTTTCCACTCACGGTGTATGGATGAATGGCGTGACTCTGCCTGTCGATGCGCCAAGCATTGCAGCCGACCTGTGGCGCAAGGGCTACCGCACGTCACTCATTGGCAAGGCGCACTTCGAACCATTCCTCGACCCCTTTGCTCTCTTCACGGAAAACACCATTGCCACTCAAGGCGTGGAAACTGTGATGCATAAAAATGCCGACGGAACCGAAGAGCCACACCGTGGTTTTGAACACCTCGAATTTGCAACACACAACGCCATGGGCCCTTTGCATTACGCCCAATGGATACGTGCAAATTTCCCAGAAGGCGCCGACATGCTCTACCCCGTCATCAACCGCAAATTGCAGGTGAATGAAATGGGCGGTGGCGATACTGGTGCGCCACAGGTGAAACATAACCCCATGCCTCTTGAGTGGTATCACACAAGCTGGGTAGCCGACCGAGCAATGAACTGGCTCTCTTCTCAAAATGATGAAGACGACATGTTTTGTTGGGTGAGCTTCCCCGACCCCCATCATGCATGGGACCCACCCATGTCGGAACTGCACCGCGTGAACTGGCGCGACCTCGATCTACCAGCCGGATACATCAGCGACCCTGCGGAACGTGAACGCATTTTGAGCACGAAGCCCGCGCAGTGGCTTGCTTGGTACAACGGCGAATTTGTTTCGAACTTCGAAGCACCGGCCCAATGGGTGCCCAACACGTTGACTGCCGACCAAGTGCGTGAAGTAAACGCAATGGTGCACATTGAAAACGAACTCATCGACGAAGCAATTGGCCGCATTGTTGGTCTCTTCAAAGAGCGCGGCTGGTGGGACGACACCGACGTTATTTTCACCACCGACCACGGCGAATTCCAGGGCGACTTTGGCCTACTTTTCAAAGGTCCGTACCACGTCGACTCGCTCATGCGACTCCCACTCATTTGGCGCCCTGCACCTTCTCGTGTTGGGGCTACTACACCAACTGTGGTGAACACGCCGGTCAGCCTGGTTTCACTAGCTGCAACTTTTGCTCACATTGCTGGCTTGCCTCAACCTGCTTACGTTGAAGCAGCACGCCTCCCGCTGAACGATGCAGAAGCTGTGGAGCTGGAACACGAGCGTGTACTCACCGAATGGGACAGCGTTTTGTTTGGCAAAATTGTTTCACTGCGCACCGTTACCCGTGGCTCTTGGGTATGCACCGCTACGTTGCCAGGCTCATTGCACGATGGCACCGACGGCGAGCTCTACAACCTCGACAACGACCCACTCCAACATCACAACTTGTGGCACAACAAAGAACATCGTGTAATTCGCGATGATCTTCTTGCCGACATGTGGGACCATTTACCCGAACGAAAAGGTGTTCGGCGTGAATGCGATGCTCCGGTATAACGCTCCTTAAAGCGCTTTTAACCATTTCATTGCGTTGTCGAGCATCGCAATTTGTGCATCAACTTTGTTGACCGGGGTCATGTCGCCCGTGAGCATACGGTTAGCCATTGTACTGAGCGACAACCATGTGGTTCCTGACGCTTTCCACGCTGCCACTTCAGGCGATAACGCTTCTTCTCCGCGTTGTAAGTGCAGTACCGCATCGGTGGGGAAACTTGCCGCGTCGCGGCCCTGTAACGCAAGTTCCTCGCGCAAAATTGCAAGTGCATTTTGAATGCGTTCGCCAGTGTTGCCAAAAATATAACCATCACCCATACGAGCAGCGCGGCGAACGGATGCCTCTGCACTGCCACCAAACCACACCGGAATTTGA
>JBIKNT010000258.1:0-2678 GCA_044358465.1 Ilumatobacteraceae bacterium | reverse complement strand
GCGGCACCGTTGCCCACAAAGCAATAGAAATTCTCATTAATACGCGCACCCCTCGTAGCCCCGGCGAATATGTTGACGACGCGCTCGATCGCATTGTTGAATCTGAACGTGGCACCGCATCCGACTTTATTGCCTCGTTATCACCGGGCGAACAAGCAGACCTTCGTTCACAGGTCGTTGACCTTGTTACGAAATATGAAGACTCCTTTCCCAAGTTAGAAATGCGTTGGCGCCCAGTGGTGGAAAGCAATGCAAAAGTAGAACTCTTTGGTGGCGCTGTTGTCATGAGCACACGCGCCGACCTCGTCATTGGCGCGCCAGGCAGCAAGGTCATCATCGATATCAAATCGAGCCGCATCATGGCTTCACATCGTGAAGACCTGCGCTTCTATTCGTTGGTAGAAACACTGCGCTCTCGCCAATCACCTCGGCTCACTGCAACATTTTCTTTAGAGACACAACGCATCGATGCTGAAGACGTTTCGCTATCTACTCTCAGCGTTGCTGTGCATCGTTTAGTTCAAGGTGCACAACTTTTGCACGAACTCGATCAAGAAAAACGTGCACCCACTCGCCGCAGTGGCAGCACGTGTTACTGGTGTCCACTCGCTGCTACCTGCAACGAGGGTCAAGAGTTTTTAACGGGCGACCGCGACGCCTAGATCCATTACAGCAAAAGGAACACCAAGCGCTGCGCCACTACGAGCACTAGCGATTCTTCTTCCTGGTTGTGTTGCTGGTTTTGGAGCTCCTAAAACATCAGGGCCAAGACGTGTGCTCAAAGCATCGACATCGCTCACGTTCACCACGAAACCCCAGAGATGTGTTTTTTCTACTTGCTCTTGCGCGCTCACCACTTCCACCACAACTGAACCCAGTTTGTGAAAGGCCTGTTGCATGCCAGAACCAGCGTCGCGAGTGCGTTTCACTGGGGCACCAGTTGCTGCTTCAATTGCAGCGCAAGTGACATCGAGTGAGTTGGTGCGCACCACCACGTGGTCGACACCTAAGCAACCAACATCACCAGGTTCAAGTGGCAACTCAAGGTTGCTGGAAGCACGGCGAGTAAGAACGCCATCGATGGCTGCAGAATTAACCTCAGTCATTTCCCACGCCACCATTCCGGCTGGCTGAGTGCTGTCGACAACGAGCACTACATCGCCAAGTGAGAAGCGGGACTCAGAAGGGGTAGCCGACAGAAGGTGGAAGCCAAATGCTTCCCAAGGTTCCGGGGAACCGCCCACCACCACGGCGGTGATGAGACTCATGAAAAAAGGCTCGAGTTAGCCGCGGCCCATGTTGGGACGCTTGCCGTGGTTTGCTTTTGAACGGCGGAGCTTTGCTTTGCGCTTTTTGGTCTTCTTTGACATAGGTTCGCAGACTATCGGTGAAATCAGCCTTTTCGCCACCGGGCTCGGCCATTGGCATAGGGCTCCCCCGTGGCGCTCGTGGTGGCACAGAGATATGAAGCTTTGCTTTCCGCGATTCCTCGTGACCCGATAGGGGTGCAAAACGCCCCAGGACTCACATATTTCAACCCACTAGGCGCGGTGGTTGCCACACTGGGCACTGTGCTTGGCAACGATGTAGCCACCGAAGAGCCACCACAACTATCGACAAGTTTTTTGACGCGGCCATATTCGCTTTGATCCATCGACAACTTCCAACGGGCCTTCACCGCAACCCAATCGGCAATATAGGTGCAGTGATACGAAGCGAGCGGCGGCAACCAGTTGCTCGGATCTTTATCTGACTTCGACTGGTTCACCGAGTCGGTGACTGCGAGCAAAGTTCGCGGGTCGCTGAGATCATTGGCAAACAACGTGCGCTGAGACGTGGTCCACGCCCATGCTCCGGAATCCCACGCTTCTTTCAGCGCAACAACGTGATCAATATCAACATCACCCTTGTCGCTCCACCGAGCTCCGTCGTATGGCGACAACCAGTCGCCGGCAACAACTACGCAGCCAAAAGGGTCGACTTGCGCCTTGGTCACACTGTCGCGAATGAGAACTTCTTCGCGAGTGTCGCATCCGTTACCATCGAGATCTTTCCAATGCGGGAAAAGTTCACGCTCATAGCCACTGGTGTACTCATTTTCCACTGTGATGCTCGCTAAAAGTGCCGCTGTTGAACCCGCTGCCACCGACGCTACAGCGCCCGTTGTAGTTGAAGGAGAAGAAGTAGAAGTAGCCATCGTCGTGGAGGTTGATGAAGTGGTTCCACAACCCTCCAACAGTTTCTTGGTACGACCGTATTCACTTTGGTCCATGGAAAGTTTCCACTGCACTTTCACTGCTACCCAATTTGCGAGGTAGGTACAGCGATAGGAAACAAGTGGTGGCAAATAGTTGCTCGGGTCTTTCTCACCCTTTTTTGCATTTTCTTTTTTCGACACCACATTCAGCGTGATGCGATTTGCTAGGTCGTTTGCATAGTCACTGCGCTGTGCTGCGCTCCATGCCCAGGCACCGGAATCCCATACTTCTTTCAAAGAGACCAGGTGATCAACTTGCACATCGCGGCTGAGCAACCAAGTGCGACCGTCATAAGCAGACTCCCATTTTCCAGAAGTGATCGTGCAACGAGCACCGGTTTTCTTCACCGGCACCAAACTGTCGCGTTCTAGAACTTCGGCACGCGTATTGCAGCCATCTTTATCAACATCTTTATTTTCG
>JBIKNT010000259.1:0-2678 GCA_044358465.1 Ilumatobacteraceae bacterium | reverse complement strand
GTAGATGCTTTGGTGCCGTGTCGCGTGCACCGCTATCGATGAACCACGTATGGAGAAACGTGGTGTTTCTTATTTTGAGTGTGTTGGTAGTTGTTGCAGCATGAATGCAATGGTGTGCGCTTCGTCGCGCCAGTGCTCATAACGCCCTGACGGCCCACCATGACCAGCACCCATTTCACAACGGAAAAAGATATCGCTTGTGTTGTTCTGCATCGAACGTAGTTTGGCAACCCACTTTGCGGGCTCGTGGTAACTCACACGTGGGTCATTGAGGCCCGCTGTGACATAGAGCGGTGGGTATTTTTTGTCTTCAACGTTGTCGTACGGTGAATACGACAACATGTATGAAGCCCACGGTTCGCTGCGCGGGTCGCCCCATTCTTCCCATTCAGTCACAGTGAGTGGAAGCGTGGGGTCACTCATGGTGCTCACCACGTCGACAAAAGGAACAGCAGCAACTGCCGCTCCAAAAACACGAGGTGCCATGTTGATACATGCACCAACAAGTAGGCCGCCTGCACTGCCTCCGTACAGGGCAATACCGCCTGTACGTGCCCACTTGTTTGTAACTAAATGCTCGGCGCTTGCAATGGTGTCGTGAAAGGTATTGCGTTTCGTGAGCAATTGTCCACCGAGGTACCAGCGTCGGCCCATTTCGCCGCCTCCGCGTGGGTGAGCAATGGCCCATACCCAACCTCTATCGAGAAGCGAAAAGCGTGTAACGGAGAAACGTGGGGCAATGGAAATTTCGTAACTGCCATAACCATAGAGAACTGCAGGTGCAGAACCATCTTGGAGTGTGTTGCGATGGCGAACGATGTCGACGGGAACGCGCGTTCCGTCGTGTGAGGTTGCCCACTCGCGTGTTGCCACGTACTGCGACAAATCGACATTGGGCACGATGGTTTGTTTCAGAGTGTGTAATGACCGTTCCACAACATCGTATTCAGCAACTGTATTTGGCGCAATGAGTGACTGATATTGAATGCGCAGAGTCTGTGTGGTCCATTCCGGATTGCTATCGAGTTCAACGTCGTGTGGCTCGGTGAGCACAGAAATGACATGTTGTGAAGAGTCGGGAAAAACGAGGCGAATATGAGGTTGCGCATCTTGCCATTCGTAGACAACGAGGAACTTTTGAAACGGGTCGATGTCGGCAATGCGCCGCCCAGAAATGTGGTCAATGAGTATTGACCAGTTGCTGGGGTTGCTGTGTGGCGCGGTATGCACACAGAAATCTTCGGCGTCGAGGTTGGTGAGTACAACAAACGAACTTCCCCAGTCGTCGATGCTGTACTCGAGTCCTTCTTCGCGTGGGCGCGCACATATTGGTGACGTCAGTGGATGATGCGCATCGATGATGTGTGCTTCACTCGTCGTGCGGCACGAAGATTCAATGACGATGTAGTTGCTGGAGCGAGTGAGACCAAGACCCACAAAAAAGCGTTCATCGAGGTCTTCGTACACCACGACATCGGTGCTTTGTGGTTCACCCATGCGGTGGCGCATCACGCGAAAAGGGCGTAGCGCTTCATCGTTCACAACATAGAACAGGTATTGATTGTTGGCGCTAAAGGCAGTGCCACCATACGACGTGTCGTGCAAAATATCGGGAAGATCTGTGCCGGTAGCAAGATTACGAATGCGCATGGTGTATTGCTCGCTGCCGTCGGTGTCGAACGACCAGGCCAAGAGCGAATGGTCGGAACTGATCTCCGCTACACCCAGCGAAAAGTACTCTTCGTCTCCTGCTTCAACGTTTTCATCAAGAATGATGTGCTCTGCGGCGGTCTCTTTGGTGAGTCCGCGGCAATGAACGCCATACGCCATGCCTTCAATAGTTTTTGAGACATACCACCACGGGCCGTGTTGGATGGGCACCGACATATCGGTTTCTTGAACACGGCTCTTAATTTCCTCAAAGAGAGTGCTGATGCTCGGCTCACTTAGAGCGAACCATTGGTTTGCATATGCATTTTCTGCATCAAGATACGCAATGGTGTTGGGGTCATTTTTGTTACGCAGCCAAGCCCAAGGGTCGTCAATATTGCCAGTAGGGCGCTCCCAAACATGTTCCTGGCGGGGGGCAATGGGTGCGTTGAGTTTCACATCATCAGGGTAGAGCGTTACATGTGTATTGCGTGTAGTTTCTGTCCTCGTGCACGTGTGGATTGACCAAGACCTTTGTACTGGTGATGGGCTGTGTGTCGACCATTGCCCAGATGTCTTCGTACAACTAGAAGATGGCATTGCTTATGTTGCCGAAGAGTCGCGTCCACTCAATGACCCTGGTAGTGGTGGAAGCTTGGCATGGGTGCCATTGAAACATCATCATCTTGTGGTGGAGTCGGCTGAGATGTGCCCAGGCGAATGCATATTTATCGAAATGGAAGAAACTGCTGTTGCGTAATTGACACACGAGTTACACGTATTCGCGTGAAGCGCACAGTTAGGGTCTCATCATGAAATGGCGCGTTGCAGTACATGGAGCAGTTGCAGTTGTTGTGCTGTCGTGTTCATCTTCCTCACAGCAGGTAAGTGCAAGCTCGCAGCCTGTGGCGACGGTTCCTCCTCTGGAGGGCCTTGCGCAAATTGTCGTAGCAAATGAATACAAAAGTGGCTACAAACGTTCGTTGTTTGGCGAAAACAAAGATGTTGATAAAGATGGCTGCAATACG
>JBIKNT010000257.1:0-2711 GCA_044358465.1 Ilumatobacteraceae bacterium | reverse complement strand
GGAATCGCAAACGGATGTTTTCATCGACATCATCAGCTCGTGAGTCAATGGGAAACGGTGGTGGCTCTGACTCGTTGAGAACTTCAACAACACAATCACCAATTTCTATGGCACCTGTTGGAATTTGAGAGTTCAACGTACCTTCTGGCCGTTCACGTACAACACCAGTAATGCGCACCACGTATTCAGAGCGAACATCTACTGTGCGATCTACTACACACTGCACGATTCCGGAGTGGTCGCGAATATCGAAAAAGGCCAAGTGCTCACCGTGTTCACGGCGTCGTGACAACCAACCACAAATTTGCACTGTGGTTCCGATGTGCTCGGGGCGCAATTCTCCACACAAGTGTGAGCGCATTGAGGTTGACTGTGAAATCATGAATTGACCTTTCCTAATTGTGCAGCCACATGTTCCACAACAGCATCAAGTGATATTTCCTCTTGATGACCATCGACCATTGACTTCACTGTTGCAACACCTTGAGATAATTCGTCGGTACCAATAATGACGGCATATGTAGCACCCGACTTGTCGGCAGCTTTCATTTGTGCCTTCATTGCCCGCCCACCATATGCACGTTCCGACGCAAAGCCCGCTGTACGAAATTGTTGACACAATTGCAATGCCTGCATACCACCAGTTGTATCGATAACGAATACATCGGCTTTTGTTGATGGGTGAGGAAAAACTTGCTCAGCATCGCAAGCCAACAAAGTGCGATCGAGGCCAATGGCAAAACCGATGCCTGGAGTGGCTGGGCCACCAAGGTCTTCTACTAAGCCGTCGTAACGCCCACCGCCGCCTACTGCTGTTTGTGCCGACTCCAAGGCAGTGGATTGAAACTCAAAAGTAGTGCGGCAGTAGTAGTCGAGCCCACGAACGAGTCGTTCGTTAACGACATATGCGATACCAAGTGCATCGAGACCCTGTTTCACCTGCGCAAAGTGCGAGGATGCTTCGTCGCTGAGAAAGCCACTAATTGAGGGTGCTTGAGCAACAACTGCTTGCTCGCTTTCCCGCTTTGAGTCGAGCACCCGCAGTGGGTTTCGCTCGAGGGTTGCCACACTCTCAGGGCTCAACTCACTGATGCGCCCTTGGAAATACTGCGACAGTGCTTCAACGTAGCGGGCGCGATCTCCGGAGTCGCCAAGTGAATTGATATTCAAAACAACATTGCGTAGCCCAAGGTTTTGGAAAAACTCAACAGCAAGAGCGATGACTTCAACATCGAGTAACGGGTCGTCACTTCCCAGTGCCTCTACACCCACCTGGTCGAACTGGCGGTAGCGCCCGTGTTGAGCCCGTTCGTAGCGGAAGTTGGGGCCGCTGTACCAAACCTTCCATGGCGGCAAAGGACGATGTTGTGCAAAAGAGCGACACACACCGGCGGTTTGTTCTGGCCGCAGCGCAACATGGCGGCCACCCTTATCGACGAAGTCATACATCTCTTTGGTGACTACATCGGTTGCGTCTCCGAGCCGCTGAAAAACGCCTAGGTCTTCAAACATTGGAACCACAATGTGCTGGAATCCGGCGAGCGAGACGACTGCATCGAATTCCTCAACGAAACTGCGCCAGCGAGCTGCATCGGGAGGCAAGATATCGCGAGTCCCCGGGGTTGTTTGAAACGATGGCACGCCAAGAGGTTACTCGTCAGAGTCGGTCGAACCCGTGGTATTTCCTGGCAGAACTCGATAAGAGTCGTACACACCAGCAATGTTTTTAATGGTTCTCAGCACCGCATCGAGGTGGTTGGGGTCGGCTAACTCAAACTCAAAACGCATTTTTGCAACACGGTCGAGGCCCGTATGGGTTGAGCAAGCGACGATATTCACATGGTGGTCAGACAGCGCGTTTGCCACATCTCGCAAGAGGCGCGACCTATCGAGTGCGACCACTTCAACGCTTGCCCTAAAAGTGGAACCTCGCTGTTGGTCGGACCACTCCACCTCTACCACACGACTTGCTTGCTCTTGCACAAGTGATCCGGCATTTGCACAGTCGATGCGGTGGACGCTGACCCCGCGACCCTTTGTGATGAACCCCATGATTTCGTCACCCGGCACAGGAGTGCAACAAGTAGATAACCGCACAAGTACGTCGTCGAGACCGTCAACGTGGATTGCAGGCCCATCGAGGGTAGGGCGACGCGGCCGATCGACACGAAGTTCAGACGCCAACAGTTCGCCATCGGTACCAAGTTGCATCACGCGTGCAATACGTTGCGCCACTCCCCTTGCACTCACATGGTGTTCACCAATTGCCGCAAAGAGCGAATCGAGATCGACATGGCCACCGTCGTTCACTTCGCCCATTAAAGCGTCGGAGCTCAAGATGCTATGTACAGGCAGCCCTTCACGCCGCAACTCAGCAACGAGGTCTTCCCTGCCCGTCTCAATCATTTCGTCGCGACGTTCGCGAGAGAACCATTGCCGGATTTTGTTTCTCGCACGAGGGCTTGAGACAAAGTTCATCCAGTCACGGGAAGGACCAGCATCATCAGATTTAGCAGTGAAGATCTCACATGTATCACCCGAATGCAACTCGTAGTTCAACGTCACAAGACGGCCATTTACCTTCGCACCAATGCACGCATGGCCAACTTCGGTGTGCACCGCATATGCGAAATCGACCGGCGACGAGTGCAGCGGCAAGGGAATCACTTTGCCCTTCGGAGTGAAGACAAAGAGTTCATCTTGTACAAGGT
>JBIKNT010000256.1:0-2712 GCA_044358465.1 Ilumatobacteraceae bacterium | reverse complement strand
TCCAGGAACTGCGGCCGGCACTACCCCGGCTGACATCGCAGATGTTTCACCAAGACCCACCGCATTCACTGCAACAATTTTGAAGTAGTACGTAGAACCATTTGTTAGCCCAGTCACCGCAGCAGTTCTATTCGTAGAAACTGGTTCTGCGAACGTAACAAATGGCCCAATGGAGAACGCCGAGTACCACACTTCATAATCGGTAATTTCCGTTCCACCATTTTGAAGCGGAGCTGCCCACGACAGATTCACCTGACCATCGCCGGAAGTTCCCACCACAGACATTGGCGCACTTGGTGTGGTGACCGGAATGGCAGATGCTGAAGGTGCAGACTGCTCGCTAGTGCCAGCACTGTTGGTTGCCGACACGGTAAAGGTGTACGAACGACCATTTGTTAATCCGAGCACGGTGCATGAAGGCGATGCAGCGCCGCCCGCAGGAACGCTGAACGTACATGAGTGCACACCTGGCGTTGAGGTAACGAGATACGAGGTGATTGCGGCGCCACCATTGGAACTTGGCGCTACCCAACTCACCGTTGCTTGAGCATTGCTTGCCACAACCGAAACAGATCGCGGTGCGCTTGGTGGGGAAACAGGCAAGGCATAGGTCATCACCTGACGAATACCTGTTTTTGATTGAGGCTGATACACGACAAGATGATGAGTACCTGGTTGCAACGATGCAGGAACTCTTCCCGACAAAGAGACCGACCCGGAAGCATCAGCCAATGCTGTGTCTAAGACCTCTGGTGTTGAAGCAACGATGAGCTGTACCCACTGTCGTGGAACAAGACCCGAATAACGAACCGCCACTTCATCGCCCGGCTGGAATGCCGATGACGCCCGCAATGGATTTGCGGGATCCACAGTTGGCAATGTGGCGATATCACTCTCGCTCGGCGCAGCCGTTGGCGCCACTGGAACTGTTGTGGTGGTGGTTGGCGCAACTGTTGTTGTCGTGGTTGGAGCCACAGTTGTTGTAGGTATCGGTGCTGCGGTTGTTGTCGTTGTAGTTGGCGCCACAGTGGTCGTGGTTGTTGTTTCCACTGTTGCAGTCGACAAATCTGGCTCGCCAGTGAACTCACGTGCATCTGGTGGAGGAAGACCTGCCTTCACTAACGGCGCGTCTAAAACTTCGGGCAATTGCGCACTTGTTTTTTGATTCTCAAGTTGGCCCTGCTGACGCGTTGTACTTTTCTCGCCATCATCGAAGACCACAACGTGCTCAGTCTCTGATGGCGACACCTGAGTGAACACCTCGTACTTCGCGCCCTCTGTAGCGCCATTGGCCGAACCTGTGCGGACATCAATAGCGGGCGCGTCTTCTGATGTTTTAAATTCCAGAGCCTCGCCCTCATCGGTGGTGATGTTGACGGTAATTCCATCGCCCTCGGCGCTGACTGTGTTGGTATTTCCAGCAGAGGAAGCAACCGAGTCTTCGTTGGAAAGGGTGAGCCCCACTTGCGGGTCATCTACTGCAACTTGTACGTCTGAAATCTGAACTTCTACAGAAGGCGCCGTTGACTGTGCATCAATTTCAAAAATAGCTTGCGGGGTAACACCCACGATTCGTGTTGTTGAGCCGATCTGAAGCGATACGCCCTTTCCACCCAGGTTCGTGAAGACGAGATAATCGGTGGGGCCTTGTCTGTTCGCATCAGCAAGATCAGGGCGCGGTGGAAGCGCAGACCGCAATGGCCGCACCACACTCTCGCCCACCAATTCAGATCCTGCTGTCAATTCACCATCTGCAGACTGAATAGACCAGTCTGGTTTTGCCGAACGAATGAGCAGCAACGATTTCTGCACACCAACTTTCTCTCCACAAAATGGACACGTGCCATCAATACGAGCTTCGAGAGGCGTGATATCGATGTCGCCCGCACCTCCCTGCCATACCTGGGGGTCAGAAACAGGGTCTGCGCCAGAGAACGAAAACTTCCATGTCTCTTCCGCGAGATTCACTTCTACGTAACGATTCATTCCAGGCCAGTTTGAGTCGTACACCATGATGTGTGCAATGTTCGCCGAGGGAAACTCGACAGCATAGGGAAGCACCGCATGCCCACCGGTGTCTGTGTACACACCGAGCGTGAACTTAGGCGCACCAAGTTTGAGCGACTCCACTAGCGCAGAAACAATTTCTGACGGGCTCTTCTTCGCCCAAGTTTTTGTTGCCTCTTGAGTTTCATCAAGGAACTGCGTTGCAAATGCACGCATGATGGCATGTGTGAGTTCTTCTTGTTGTGCAAGTGTGATGGTCTTCGGCAACTCATTGCCAATGAAACGAGTAGAGGCAAGTACAGCGAGACCTTCACAGTGCCCCGACACTCGGGCTTGGTTTACCATGCGAGCCCACGCGCGCGCCTCTGCAGACAATTCACATTCGCCACTTGACTGCACGCAAATATCGGGCCCCGAAGAGAACATCGTCGACATGTCATTTGCGTTAAATTCAGTTGGGGTTGCTGCAGCACCAAAGTTGGGAAATGCGAAACCATCGGGGTTTGGTTTTGCTCCGCTATCTACTTCTCCAACAGGCGTTACCGCGTTCTTCACAGGTGTCGGCGTATTCGATGCAGTACCGCCACCACCGCATGCAGCAAGGAGTACAGCGACCCCCGTGGCGACTAAGCCACCCTTTACTGCAGACCGAATGTGCATTTATACTAAATCTAGTTACAAAAGCGGCTTTTTTCAGGTCGGAGA
>JBIKNT010000255.1:0-2718 GCA_044358465.1 Ilumatobacteraceae bacterium | reverse complement strand
TGCCAGCAGGGTTTCCCACGGTAAGTCGTCGGGCACGCACACGCCACGCTCGGGCTCATCGAACATCCACACAATGGCCGACATCACGCTCGACGCCACTTGCAACGTGGTGGCACTTTGCCCGGGCAATATGGCACGCGCTTCGTCGATGCTTAATTGCGAACCTGTCCACCAGCTCTTGTAGTCGTGACCCATGAGCAACACGCCAAGTTCGTCACGGCCTGAATGAATTTCGTTATTCATAATGCGCTGCTTGGGCTGCATCTCCCAGTTGTGCCAACGCAACTCATGCACACTCGCAATGGCTGCATCGGTGGGGCAGTACGCATAGTGAACAGTGGGGCGATAAATAGCATTGCCCTTGTCGTCGTACACACTTAAGTGTTCGCACATGGTGTACGCCTCGCCATGGCGAATGACCATGCCGTGAATCTCACCTGAAGGAACTGTTGAGCGCACCCACGTTTCCATTCCGGGTTGTGCAATACAAATTTGGTTACGTGGGCCATCTGTCGTGTGCGCGTATCCGTTTTTCGGAAGCGTGCGCTCGTGCGTGCCCCAACCCAGTTCTGCTGGCGCAATGCCTTCTTCGTAGAAACCTTCCACCGACCATGTGTTCACAAATTCATTCGGCTCTTTTGGCTGAGTACTAATTTGCGTATCGCGTTCTGAAATGTGAATCACTTTCGTGCCCGTGAGCATCGCCAACATATTGAACTGGTCATTGGCAAGCGCTTCTTCAAGCCCAGCCTTGCGATCGCCCGCAATGCCATCGCTCAAAATCTTCTGTGAAAGCTCACGCAATGCCAACTTCACAAAATGGCTCACCATTCCTGGGTTTGCACCGTGTTCCAACACCGCAGTAGGGCCACTATTGCCGCCCCATTCGCGAATCATGCGGGCAAGTTCTTGGTGGCGCACATACAGCGTGCGGTCGAGTGGGTGAGTAGAGGCCATATCTTCATATGGGTTCCACACTTCCACCGAGGTATTCAAATAGCGAACGTTGTTGTTATGGCACCACGTGAGAATGGTGGGCGCATCAATGTTCCACGCAAGGTCTATGAGCATGTCGCCCGAGCCAACATGAGCAGCAAGCACGTCGCTCAAGTTCTCTGGCGTAATTTTCAATTCTTTGTAAGTAACGCCCGATTGCAACTCATTGGCAATGCGGTGGCGGTTGTCGACAAAGTCGAGAATGGTGATACTGCTTGCGGGCACTTTCACATCGCGCAACAACAATGGCAACACGGCCTGTGTGACAGAACCACAGCCAAGAAAAAGAATTCGAGTTGGTCGGCTCATACGGAAGCCTCCTTTGGTGGAGAGGGTTGACGTGGAGCTCTCTCTGTCTTTGCACTTGGGCGGTGCAGATCAAGCGCCGTAAAGGTAACGACTCAAAACACCTTCGCAACATTTCGCACCAAAATTTCACTTTTGTCACAGCAGAACCGCCCAATTGCAGCCCATTTACTGCATACGACAAGTACCCTGATGAAACATGTCTTCACCAGTTTCTACGCCCACCGCATTTGCCGCTCTCGGTGTGCCAGCCGATATCGATGCCGGTCTTGCCGCCGCCGGCTTCGCTGCACCATTCGCCATCCAAACCGAGGCAATTCCTGTTGCCATGCAAGGCCACGACGTGTGCGGCCGCGCTCGCACCGGCAGTGGTAAAACTCTTGCCTTTGGTGTGCCAGCCCTTGCACGCATTAACAAAAATGCAGCACCTCGTTTTCCTCACGGCCTGGTGCTCGTTCCTACTCGTGAACTTGCATTGCAAGTTGCCGAAGTTCTTGAGCCCATTGCCAAAGCCTGTGGCATGAAAGTACTTGCCGTATACGGCGGTGCTTCACGCGACAAACAAATTGAAGAACTCGAAAAAGGTGTTGAGCTCATCGTTGCCACACCACTTCGCCTCATCGACCTCATGAAGGCCGATGAAGTCAGCCTCGACAAAATCTCTGTTGCCATTCTCGACGAAGCCGACCGCATGGCCGACGACGGTTTCACCCCGCAAGTGGAATGGGTACTGCGCCATGTGACCGGCGAACACCAAACCATGTTGTTCTCGGCAACACTCGACGGCCAAGTGGGCCACCTCGTGAGCCGTTACCTGAAGAACCCGGTTGAAGTGTCGGTCGACAGTGCCACCGACACCGTTGGCACTATGCGCCACCTCTTTCTCGCTGTACACAAACTCGACAAAGACCGCGTCATTTCTGCCATGGCTGCCGGCTCTGGTCAAACAGTGGTGTTCTGCGATACCAAGCGCCAGTGCGACCGCGTTGAACGCGCATTGCTCGACCTCGGTGTCAACGCTGCAGCCATTCACGGCGACCTTGCACAAACATCACGCGAAAAAGCATTGAAGCGTTTTGAAAAAGGCGAAATCAGCATTCTCGTTGCCACCGATGTTGCTGCACGCGGAATTGATATTGACGATGTGTCGCTCGTCGTTCACTACGAACCACCAATTGACGTGAAGAACTACTTACACCGCTCGGGCCGTACCGCTCGCGCCGGCCGCGATGGTTGGGCAGTCACACTTGCCGAATACAACCAGCACACCACGTGCCGCATTATTCAGCGTGGTCTTCGCCTCGACATTCAGCCACCTATTGAGGTGTTCTCAAACGACGCGCGTCTTGCCGACCTGCGCAAATTCTTCCCCGAATAAGCGTTGCTCTATTTGAGCTGCAGACTGACTCTTATTTG
>JBIKNT010000046.1:0-9168 GCA_044358465.1 Ilumatobacteraceae bacterium | reverse complement strand
CCAAGTCATTGATAATGAAGCGAATGGCATCGCGGCCATTGATGTCAACACCCGAAGTGGGTTCATCGAGAAAGGCAACGCGGGGGCGAGCAGCAAGGGCGAGTGCCAACAGCATGCGTTGCTTTTCGCCACCAGAAAGACGACGCCACGTAGAAGTAGCTTTGGATTCCAAGTCGACTGCGGCAAGGAGCGTTGCGGGGTCAACCCCGCGGTTGTAGAGGGCGCAGTATTGGGTAATGGTTTCAAACACACGTGCACTGGGGTAAACGCCCCCTTCTTGAAGCATCACACCCACTTCGCTGTGTACCGCTGTGCGATCGGTGAATGGGTTTTTCTGCAGTACTTGTACTGATCCGATGGTGGGAGCGCGATAGCCCTCGCAGGTTTCGATGGTAGAGGTTTTGCCCGCCCCGTTGGGCCCGAGAATTGCGGTTACCTCGCCAAACTCAGCCTGGAACGAGACGTCGTTGACGGCCACAAAGTCCCCATAGCGAATTGTGAGGTTTTCCACGACGACAGCACTCATATCTACAGCGTAGGCAATGCAGTCACCGCTAACCTTGCCCTTCTGTGATTGATGTTCGCCTTTTACGTAATGACCCTGCTGTGGTGCGTGCGGCCCTTGCCCGCCGCGGGAAACCAGATCTACTGGAACAGCTCGAGCACGCCATCGAACTCGATGCCCGCTTGCGCGACATCATGCTTGAGCGCGATGCGCTACGCCAGCAAGTAAATGGCCTCTCTAAAGAGGTGGGTGCTTTGCGTAAGGCCGGCAACGCTGCCGCTGCAGAAGATGTGATGGCCAAAAGCCGTGCTCTTGGCGACACTGAAACTGGATTGGCTGCTGAAACAGAGCAAGTAGAAGTGGCACTACGCGACGTGTTGTTGCGTATTCCCAACCTTCCTCACCCCGATGCTCCCAATGGTGCAAGTGACCACGACAACCCATTGGTGTCAGGGCCGCATCATTTACCAGACGAGTTTGCCGAGCATCAGCGAGTACCCCACTGGGAAATTGGTGATGCGCTCGGCATTCTCGACAATGAGCGAGCAGTGAAAATTTCCGGTGCAATGTTTACTATGCAGCGCGGTCTTGGTGCCACGTTGTCTCGTGCGCTGTGTCAATATGCGCTCGACTCCAATGCCGATGAGTTTGAAGAAGTGCGCCCACCAACGTTGGTTACTTCTGCAACGCTCACTGCAACGGGGCAGTTGCCAAAGTTTGCCGACGATGCATTTTTTATTGAGCGTGACGATTTGTGGTGTATTCCCACTGCAGAAGTTCCACTTACTTCGTTGTATGCCGGTGAAGTATTAAATGAAGCACAACTTCCCGCCAAAATGATGGCGTATTCACCGTGCTACCGACGCGAAGCAGGTTCTGCAGGTCGCGACACGCGTGGCATGTTGCGCAGTCATGAATTCGACAAAGTAGAAATACTCGCCGTTGCCACACCCGAACAGTCGCCAGAACTATTGCAGGAAATGGTGAAACGGGCCGAAAAACTTATTTCTGGTTTGGGTTTGCCGTACCGCATTATTGAAATTTGCACTGGCGATATGGGCCAAAGTCATCACCGCAGTTTTGATATTGAGGTGTATGCACCAGGTTGTGATGCATGGCTCGAAGTGAGTTCGGTGAGTTGGTTTGCCGACTACCAAGCGCGGCGAGCCGAGATTCGCTTCAAGCGTGGCACGCAAAAAGGTACAGAAATTGCACACACCCTGAATGGTTCAGCACTTGCGGTGCCGCGTGTATGGGCTGCCATTATGGAAAACAATCGCCAAGCCGATGGCTCGGTGCGTATTCCCGATGTGCTCTTGCCGTACATGCGTGGTGCAACTCATATTGTTCCAAGAAGCGAGTAGTTGTGTCGTTACGAGATCGGCGTGTTCAATATGAAACTGCTGGGCTCGACCTTGCCGATCTTGCTGCTACTCCTATTCAGCAATGGCATCGGTGGTACGACGATGCGGTGGAAGCAGGAGTTGCAGAACCTAATGCAATGACCGTGTCGAGCAATGATGCTGAAGGCCAACCCGATGCACGTGTTGTTCTTGCGCGTGAAGTGAACGACGAAGGCATTGTTTTTTATACCAACTACGAAAGTGCAAAGGGCATTCAACTTGCGAGTGCCCCATTTGCCAGCGCTGTTTTTGCTTGGCTAGACCTGCATCGACAAGTGCGTGTACGAGGAGAAATTGAAGTGGTGTCGAGCGAAGAGAGCGATGCCTATTTCGCATCGCGGCCACGCGAGTCGCAAATTGGTGCATGGGCGTCTGCTCAGTCGCAGGTCATTGCAGGCCGCGAAGAACTTGAAGCGGCCGTTGTCGAAATGACACAACGATTCATGGGTGGCGATGTGCCGCGCCCCCCGCATTGGGGCGGGTTACGCATCGTTCCCTCCACAATGGAGTTTTGGCAGGGTCGCCCCAGCCGCCTGCACGACCGCTTTCGCTATGCCTGGGCCGGCACGCAGTGGTCGATTTCCCGCCTCGCCCCCTAAACAGAGGGTTCTCGGCGCGGTATGTCCCGCAAATCGGGACATACCGCGCCGAGAACCCTTCTTTCACCCCTCAAAGGTGAGAGCGGCGAGCGCCAAAGCATCAACGAGGGCTTGCGTATGTGGGTTGAGCTCGGGGCCTTCCCAATCCCAAAAGAGGGGGCTGGTTCCGCGAATGCGTGGGGGAAGTTCGAGTTGAACGCCCCTTCGCGGGGGAAGATTCACTGGGTTCAAGGGGTGTTGCCCGCGTAGTTCTTTCGGAATCTCTTCGAGTTCGGTGCGAATTTCGTATGCCGGAAGATGGCTGCGCAAATGCCCACCAACATGTGTGGCGAGTTCTCTATTGGTGCCACCCAGCAACAGTGTTGCCCACAAGCCCATGCGACCATAACCATGCACCGTAATCACAATGTCGACGTGGTCGAGGAAAGCACCCAACGCATCGGAATGTTCACGTATCACTTTGTGCGAGGGAATGTGCCACTCCATGCCTGCAGGTTGGTGCACTCCGTAATACGAAGCACCACTTTTTTCGGCAGCAGCTTGCGCAATCACTTCGGTCATTTCTTCAAGGCCACCACCGTGGTACGCCATAAAACCAAAAGTGCTGCGCAACGTGAGCACTTCTTCAACGCCTTCTTGAGCAAGCAACTCGTCAAACATGAGTGTCATTGCGATCTTCTGTGCGAAACCTTATGAATACAAATGCCAAGGAAATCACAACGGCAAAAATAATGGCTAACTTCCAAGCGCCCTGGCGCTGTAGAAATGTTGCAATATCTCCTTGCCAGTTTTCTACGTTGCTCACCACTGAACCCGGCTTTGTTTCTGCAATTGCGGCATACCAATACCACGACAGGTATAAACCGGTGAGGACAACAAAAATTGCGGCAACGCGATCGACGTATTGAAGCCCGTTACGCAAAATCTGAAGCAATCCACCTTGTGCAAATGCCAACGTCACCGTGAGTGCAGTAACAAGCATGGCCATGCCTAAACCGTAAAGAACAACGCTCATCATTCCTGAAACAAAACCGTGGGTCGAAATAGAGCCAAAAATGACTGTTGTTAAAAAGCCAATAGTGCAACCAATTGATGCAACCGCGTATGCGATTCCAAATAAAAACATAGAAAATACAGTGCGATCTTTACCACCAGCAATTGCAGGTGTGGTGATTTTGGGTTTCCAACCACGCAGCATTGCAAGCCCCATTGCTACAAGAGCTACACCAATGACAAGCGATGCGTACTTCGCATTTTGTTCAATCCAGTTAGTGAAGAGACGTGAGATACTTCCCACCAAAAGAAATACTGCAATGAATCCGCTTGATGTTGCTGCACCAACAAGAAGCGCTCTGCGCAATGTTGCGCGCTGTGTGCTTTTTGGCCGTGACCCTTCAAGCCCAAGAAAATACATGAGGTATGTAGGAAGTAATACAAAGCCACACGGATTTACTGCAGCTAGAACTCCAAGAATGAAGCTGTAGGCAAAACGTCCTTCAAGAGCAATCATGACACTCCAAAATATTTCTGCATGGTTGTGGCAAGTTCAGCGGAAGTAATTTCGCCAGCGTGTTGAGAAACAATGACACCACCAGCATCAACAAAGAGTGTCATGGGAAAAGTACCAACACCTAACTGTGTCAGTAGTTCGCCATTGGGGTCACGGACATAAATGAAGTCGTTCGACTCACTGGCGTATTCATCCACAAAATCTTGCGCAGCAACGGCAGTGTCTTGAGGGTTCACGCCAACAAAAGAGATGTTGCCTTTTGTGCTTGCAGCCGCATCGAGCAATGCAGGAAATTCACGTTTGCAGGGCTCACAGGTAGAGAACCAGAAGTTCACCACCATGGGTTTGCCACGCAGGGTGGAAAAATCAATAGCTGTGCCGGTGAGATCTTCCAACGACAGAGTAGGAAACAATTTTCCAGCTGCAGGAACATTGGTACCAATGGTGGGGTCGGCAATAGTGAGCGAGGGGCTCAGTGTGACCGTTCCTAGGTCAGAGGTGGCATCTTCTGTGCGGTCGCTGAGGAGCCACCCACCGCCAACGCTCACCACGGCTACTGCCAAGATGGTCAGCAGCAGGCGCACGGTGCGATGGCGGGGGAAGGTCACCTCATCAGGCTACCGATGCCACTAAGTGCCGAGGAATTGGCACTTCGTCAATGGGTCGCATGTGACGAATGTGGACGGGTGGCCGTCCGCGTGGTCGCTTGACAGCAACCACGCGGCCGTTCTCAATGAGCTCGCCGCCCCAGACTCCCCAGGGCTCGTTTTGCTCGATCGCTTGGGCGAGACAACTCGCCTGTGAAGAACACTTGGAACAGATGGCTTTGGCGCGTGCAATATCAACATGCTCCTCGGAGAAGAAGAGATAGGTCAGGGTCCCATTTCCATCGGCGCATCGTTTGGCAGACAGAATCATCGGGGTATCGATGCTGATGTCGAGAGTGTTGATGGCAAGCATGTTGTCTACTTTCTGTTCGGTGTTCTGGTATTCGGTTGGTATTCGGTTTGTTGGAAAAGAATCGGGAAAACAAAAAAGGCCGCCGGGTGTGTTACCCAGCGGCCTCGACTTACACGTTTTTCGTTTTACGTGTTGCTCCTGTCGAGGCGCTGGCTGAATCGCTTATTGGCGAATTTCACCGCAAACGCTGGATTGCTGGCATGCCAATAACTCGCGGCCGCGCTGGTATGCGCGGATGCGTTGGTGGAGGCTGCGAAGCAGGCGAGGGCGTTGGTGTTCTTTAACATTCGGCTTTAAGGAAACCACCTATTTGGAGTCGAGTCAAGCGATTTAACGAAAGAGGGATGAAACCCTTTATCCATTAGGGTTTTCCTGTGGAAGCCGCCCCCCTTGAATTCCTTGCAGTTCCCCCTCAGGGGCGGATCTTTACCGCCGCACGCAGGGTGCGCTTAGGCGATGTCACCCCTCGTGGCCGACTGCGCCTCGATGCCACCGTGCGATACCTCCAAGACGTTTCCCACGACGACACTGAAGACGCAAACTATGCCGATAAAGACGGTTGGGTAGTGCGCCGCACTGCATTGCGCGTTACCAAGTTTCCTGTTTTTCAAGAGCGGCTTACTTTACAAACATGGTGCGGAGGACTCGGCTCGCATTGGGCAGAACGCTCCACGCGTATTGAAGGTGAAAAAGGTTCGCTCATAGAAGCCTCGGCAGTGTGGGTGCATGTTGATTTACAAACGATGCGCCCCGCAGTACTCGCTGAAGATTTCTTAGTGACCGCTCGTGACGCTGCGATGGAGAGAAAAGTCAGTGCACGTTCAATGTTGCGTATCAAACCAGATGATGCTGAACAGCGAGATGCTTGGCCTGTGCGATTTTCCGATATGGATGCACTCGGACACATGAACAATGCTGCTTATTGGGAAGCAATTGAAGAGTGGTTAAGTGGGCACCGAGATTTTCGTGAACCATTTGCCGTAGTGCTTGAGCACCTCACTCCCATTGAGCCAGGGCATGATGTTTTTACTGTTACCCGCGAAGAAAAAAATCTCACGGCAATTTGGCACGAGATGAACGGCACCATTGCCGCAGTTGCGCAACTACAAAAACTCTAAAAAGTTTTAGACGCGAACGTATTCGAGGAAACCATCTTTTTCACGCACACTGAAATCGCCAGCAATACGCAGATGTTCGAGGTGAGCAAAAGTTTCACTGTCGGCCATGGGGCCCTGTGCACGTGCGGAAAAAAGATGACCAGCAATTTCCATGACGGTTGCGGGGCGATCGAACTCATCGCCAATAGAACGCAATTTTTCTAGGCGTTCAATATGGTGATCTTTAATATCTTGCACACGCTCAACAACATTGGTGAATGGGTTGCCGTGTGCGGGAAGTGCAAGTTTCATTTGCGAACCAAGCTCGCCCACTTTGTCGAGTGAACTGAAAAACTCTGCTAATGGGTCGACCGCTTTGGTCATGCCAGAAATGTGTGGCGTAATACTGGGCAAAACGTGGTCGCCGCTAATGAGAACACCACTATCGGGGTCGAACAAGCACAGGTGATCTTCGGTATGACCAGGTGTGTGCACCGCAAGCCATTCGCGTTTTGCCAAGGTAATGCGGTCGCCTTCGTCAACGCGGCGGTTGGGGTGCGGTACACCAAAGATTTTCGGAAACTTTGCGTGCATGCGCAACTGAGTGTGGCGACGCCACGGAATGTTGTAACCCTCGCCACCCCAGGGTGTTTTTCCGTTTGGACGCACATTAGGTATGTCGGGAACGTCTTCAACGTCAACATCGGGTGGTTCTTTGGGGTCCCACCACAAGCGGAAACGACGATGCGCAATAATTTCTGCGCCAAAATCTTTACGTAAACGACCAGCGCCACCGTAGTGGTCGGGATGGCTATGTGTAACGAGCACAGAGTGCACACGGCGCAAAGGAATGCCCATGTCTTTTAAGCGACTCTCTAATGCATGAAACGATTCGCGACCAGGCATACCCGGGTCGACAACGGCAACGCCGCGCTCATCTTCCAGAACGTACATGTTGACATGACCAAGGCCAGGAAGATCGATGGGGAGTTGTGTGCGATAAATGCCAGGAACAATTTCCGCGATGTCGGTGCTCGCCGGCATTTGTTCTTGACGCATCGGGCGCGGGGCCGGTGCGGAAGAAGACGCGGGAGTAGAGGTCACTTGCCTAATCTACTTGCAGAGTGCACTGCTACTTGAAGGCGTGCGCGCGATAGTAAGCAAGTTCACGCACACTTTCACGAATATCGTCGAGTGCACGGTGGTTTCCTTCTTTGCTGGGCCTGCCTGCGGTGAGTTCGGGGTACCAACGCTTTGTGAGTTCTTTCACGCTTGACACGTCGATGCTGCGGTAGTGGAGATAGTTCTCGATGTCGGGGAGATATGCCGCAAGAAAACGGCGGTCGGTGCCGATGCTATTTCCACATAGTGGAACTGTTTTTGGAGCGCCAACATGACTCTTAATGAAGTCGAGTGTGATGCGACCCGCTTCTTCAAGGCTCAAAGTGGAGGTGCGAATTTCATTGAGCAAACCCGACTTCGTGTGCATGTTCACAACAAATGGGTCCATGGCGGCAAGAAGGTGTTCGGGTTGGTGCACCACAAGATCGGGGCCCTCGGCGATGATGTTTAATTCGTCGTCGGTAATGAGGGTGGCAATTTCCACAATCACTTCTTTTGCAGGGTCGAGCCCTGTCATTTCGAGATCCATCCACACCATCACGTCATGCAATCTAGAGTCAAGGTGTGCTGAACGTCGCCATCCAACAACTCGACCCCGAACTTCCCCTTCCCGCACTCGCCCACAAAGGCGATGCCGGAACCGACCTCCATGCCCGTATCTCCATTGAGGTGCCCCCAGGAGGCGGCAGAGTGCTGGTGCCCACTGGTATTGCCATTGCGCTACCTGAAGGGTATGCAGGCTTTGTATTGCCTCGCAGCGGCTTGGCATTGAAGCATGGTATTTCCGTGGTGAATGCGCCGGGGCTCATTGACGCGGGCTACCGCGGTGAACTGCAGGTCATTATTTTGAATACCGACCCAACAAATGCGTATGGCATAGAGCGAGGCGACCGTATTGCGCAACTTGTTGTGCAACGCATTGAAGAAGTGCAGTGGACCGTTGTCGAAAGCCTTGAGGGTTTCGATCGTGGTGGTGGCTTTGGCCACTCGGGTCGTTAGTTGAAAACTTTTACAAAACTTCGCGTGCATTTGCGGCGATGGGCAAATACCAACCGCGTGTCATCCAACGCTCAGCAAGTTGTTTGCCTTTGTCGTCGCCCATGTCGAAGCCGCCCACTGTTGATGCAGGTGCAACCATGGCCCACAAACACTGCAGCTGAAACTCAGACCAGAATGTGTCGAACGAATAGTTGGTAACGCCTTGCGCAACAAGTTCATTGTGATACAGCTCTAAGAGCCGCATGCCCTCTCTGTCCCACACTTCGGGGTCCATGGAAGAACTCAGAAGATACTGCACATCTTGTGCGGGTGTGCCTTTCACCAACATTTGGAAGTCGATGAACATGATGTCGCTTGCGTCGGCATTGAAGAAAACATTTTCTAAACGCACATCGCCATGACACAATGTGCGTGCTGCAGCACTTGAACGACCCATGATTTCTTCAAATTTGTCGGCTACGTCGCGGCCAAGTGCAACTGCTTCTTCGCCAAGACGTGGAATCCAGTCGGCTTCAATAACGGGCATTGCACCGCGCATAATGCCTGGTACAACGGCTAATTGAATAGGGCTGTCGTTAGTGGGTAACCAATCAAACGTGTCGAGGTCGGGGTGTTCCCACCATGCGGCGTGCCACTTGGCAATTTCTTTGAGTGTGCGCTCAAGTTGAGGAACTGTTGCACCATTTAATTGATCGCCAACAGTGAGGTGAGCAACTTCATCAATGATGAGAACAAATTCGCCAGCTGCAATGTCCATGTCGGCGTATAAGCAACGAACAGAAGGAACAGGTGTGCGCGCTGCAAGCTCGTTGAAGAAATACGTTTCACGAACGTAGATGCCGAGAGCAAGAGCAACGTTTTTATTTTCTGGCGCAGCGGTGGGAATTTTGAGAACCATGCGTGTTGGCGCAGTGGTTGTTGTTTCTGTGTAATCAACGACTAGTCGTGCAAGCACACCGAACACACCAGTGCC
>JBIKNT010000254.1:0-2751 GCA_044358465.1 Ilumatobacteraceae bacterium | reverse complement strand
CACCACCAAGTGGATCATGTCGCCCGTCTATACGCCGCTCGTCATTATTGGCCCCGTTGGCACGAAGCGCATCGTTGATGGTCTGCTCATGATGCTTGGACCCGACGAGGGTTACCGCCTCGACCACCACCGCGACTTACGCGAAGGGCCCGGGTTGGTTCTTGATGTTCGCGAAGTTGCACCGGGCGACACTTTTCAATTGGGTGATGTCACACTTGAAGTGCACCGCACCGACCACCGCCCCGTTTCACCAACTGTCGGATATCGCATTACACACGAAGGAAAAGTTGCCGCACTAGCTGGCGACACTATTCCGTGTGCCGAACTCGATGCACTGGTGCATAACGCCGATGTGTACGTGCAAACCGTTTTGCGCGAAGACCTCGTTCGTACACTTGCCGCATTTGTTCCACCACTTGAAGAACGTTTCACCGACATTCTCGACTATCACTCAACGGTGCAACAAGCCGGTGACACCGCAGCACGCAATGGTGTAAAGAAATTGATGCTCACCCACTATGTTCCAACAATGCAGCCTGGCTCTGAAGATGAGTGGCGTGCACTTGCAGCAGAACACTTTGCCGGTGAAATTATTTTGGGGCCAGACCTTACTTCGTTAGAGGTGTAGCACTTTTTGGTACGCGCATTGTGAGCCACACACCACACAGTGCGACTGCTAAACCAAATACTGCGAGCACACCCAAACGTTCACTAAACAAAATTGCGCCCTCTATGGTGCTCAAAGCTGGGGTGAGAAAAAACAAACTGCTCACACGAGCTGCCGCATGTTTACTCAGTAACAACATCATGATGAGAACAGCAGCGATTGAGAGCACTACTACTGCCCATGCCAATGAAAACCAGACACGTGCAGTGGAATGAAACTCCCAATGCTCATTGGTGACCGCTAAGACGAACATCACAGCACCAGCTGCAACATATTGCAGCGACGTTCCACGTAGCAAAGGCATCGTGCGACCCTTTGCTCGCTGCAAGATTGTTCCTGAAGCCATGCCGATAATTGAAACGATCATTGCAGTAATAGCAAGTGCGGTGATTCCTGAACTGTGCGCATTGCGTCGATCAATGAGAACGGCAACCACGCCCACAACTCCAAGGGCAATGCCACACCACTGCAACGGCTTCAACCTTTCCTTCAGCACCCAATTGCCTACAAATGAGGTGAGCACTGGATGCAAACCTGCAATGAGTGCGCTCACGCCGGAGGGCAACCCTTGCGATACTGCGAAGAAAACTCCTCCTAAATACAGAGCATGCATACAAATGCCCACGGCAACTGTTGGGGCAATGTGGATGCGTTCAAGTTTTGGCGCTTTGGTAAAAATGGCAATGACCCATAAAGCTGCTGCCGCCAACATCAACCGAATGGCTAAAAAGGTAAACGGCCCAGCATCGTGTGTGCCATATCGCGCCACAACGAAACCAGTACTCCATAACAACACAAATAGTGCTGGTGCATATTTTTCTAACTTCACGTGTGGCTAGTTCCCTGCCAGGCGTCCACCTAAGTTGTAGCTCTGCCCGGTGGGGCCATTCACTGGCATGGTGGCAATGAAGCGCGCAATGGGCACAACATCGCTCGGGTCTTTCAACCAATCGCCCATTTTCTCGATGTAGTCAAGAAATTGTGATGACGGGTTTGCGTCGAGTGTCGGGAAGCCAGCCATTGGCGTACGCACTGGGCCGGGAAGAATTTCATTCACTGCAATATTCGACCGACGCCACTCAAGGGCGAATTGGCGTACGAGGTGTGAAACCGCTGCTTTTGAAATGCCATACATTCCATTGCCCAACATGTTTTGTCGGCCAGCTGCTGAGCCAGTAACAATGAACCGCCCACCGCCATCTTTCAAAGCTGCATGAGCTGCACGCGCAAGATACAACGTACCGAGCAAGTTGACATTGACCGTTTGTTGCACATCTTCATCGCTCCAGCGCACCAACGGCCCAATTTCGCCGGCAGCACCATGGTTAGCAAAAACGGTATCGAGGCGACCATATTCAGCCAATGTTGCTGCAATGAGTGCATTGCATTCACTTTGTTGAGTGACATCGCACCTAACACCAATTGCTTTGCCACCTGCCTTCACAATGTCGCTTGCAATACGTTGTGCTTTTTCACCATTACGACCGGCAATTACTACCGAAGCACCTTCAGCTCCAAAGCTTCGGGCAAATGCTTCTCCAATTCCACTAGTTCCACCTGTGACGACGAGTACTTGCTCTGCGATGTTGGTCATTGCAACACTCTATTACTCCGTCACACTTACTCATTTGGCGTAGAGTCACTGCGTGGCAAGTTCTCTTCGTACTGAACTGCTCAATGTCAGCTTCGGTCCCCGAATGCTTCTCGACAAAGTGAGCTTTTCCGTTGACCCGGGCCAATGCTGGGGAATTGTTGGCCCTAATGGCGTAGGAAAAAGCACACTCATGAAAACCTTGTCGGGTCTTGTTGTTCCCGATTCAGGAAAAGTAGTTGTGACCCCGAGTTCGTCAACGGTGGGTTACCTCTCGCAAGAACCAGATCGACAAGTGGGTGAAGATGTACGGGCATACCTTGCACGACGCACTGGTGTAACGGCCGCTAGTACTGCTCTTGATGCCGCAACCATGGCACTTGCCGAAGGAACCGACGGTGCTGACGATGCGTATTCCACTGCTCTTGATACATGGCTTGCGCTGGGCGGAGCCGACCTCGATGCGCGTATTGGCAAAACTTGGGCCGACCTT
>JBIKNT010000253.1:0-2780 GCA_044358465.1 Ilumatobacteraceae bacterium | reverse complement strand
ATTCGAGTATGGGTACGCACATGCCAACCACGACGCACTTGTTGCTTGGGAAGCGCAATTTGGCGACTTCGTTAACGGTGCTCAAATTGTGATCGACCAATACATCGTTGCCGCTGAAGATAAATGGGGGCAACAAAACGGTCTCGTGATGTTGTTGCCACACGGCTACGAGGGTCAAGGCCCAGAACACTCATCAGCTCGTATTGAGCGATTCTTGCAGGCTTGCGCTGAAGACAACATCCAAGTGTGCAATGCCACCACCGCTGCGCAGTATTTCCACTTGTTGCGCCGCCAAGTGCGTCGTGACATGCGCAAGCCACTTGTGATCTTTACGCCGAAGCAACCATTGCGCATGAAAGAAAGTCGTTCAAAAATTGAAGACTTCACTCATGGCTCATTTGAAGAAGTATTGGGCGACGTCGCTGCTCCAGCTGCTGAAACGGTGAAGCGAGTTATTATTTGCAGTGGCAAGGTTGCGTGGGACGCAATGTCGGAACGCACCAAGCGCAATGCGCCTGTTGCCGTTGTTCGTATTGAACAGTTGTACCCATTCCCACTCGATCAACTCGTTGCAGAAATCGAAAAGTATCCGAATGCCGAAGAGTTGGTATGGCTGCAAGAAGAGCCAGAAAACATGGGGCCGTGGCACTTCGTTGAGCACCGCATTTGGCGCCTCAAAGAGCGTGGGTACGACCTGCGTCATGTGGCTCGTGTTGAGTCGGGTAGCCCGGCTACTGGTTCAATGGCTATTCACCAACAAGAACTTGCCGACCTCATGGACGGCGCACTCGACGCCTGGAAATAAAACTGCGTTAAAGCGACAGTTGCAGAGCTGCGCTCAGGGCTGCAAGAGCATCGTCGGGGTTGATGACCTTGATGGTGTGCATGCCCATTGCTGCTGCAGGTTTTAAGTTCACACCGAGGTCGTCGAGAAACACGCATTCATGCGGCGAGACCTGCAGGGTTTCACACGCAATTTCATAGAACCGTGTTTCAGGTTTGCGGCAACCCACTTTGCTACTTTCAATAACGGCATCGAAACGCGCCATGACAGCCGCTACTGCTGCGCGACGCTCGGGCGTTGCGCCATCGCCACCCACCACATTGTTGGTCAGGCATGCCATGGCGTAACCAGCTGCCTTGACGGTGTCGAGGGCCTCCACCATTGCGGGGCGAATCTCGCCGGCAAGGAGTTTCAAAACGTCGGCTCCAGGCACTGGGTGGCCAAGGGCAGTGCTTTCGGCAAGGAAAAGAGCATCGAAGTCGCGAGGCGAGACCTCATTGCGCTCGAGCAGCGCCCAGGCATTGGCATCGGGGTTGGTGGCGTTCACAGAGCGCAAAAAGCCCTCGGGGAGCCCCTTTTGGGCCTCATATTGCAAAAAAGCATCGAAAGGACTCGACAAAATCACTCCTCCGAAGTCCCAGAAAACGGCGCGAAATGAGGAAGTAGTCACGGTGACCAATACTACGAGCAATGATCCACGAAGAGAGAGCTAAGGGGTGCTTGACTACAACTTATGCCTCAACCACGCAGCCCTCATCACGTGGTGGTCGACGGGTCCAATATTGCCACCGAGGGCCGCAGCGCCCCGAGCCTGAAACAGCTCAATGAAGCGGTCTTGGCCTTCATGGACGAGCACCCCACCTCAAAAATTACGGTGGTTGTCGACGCAAGTTTCGGACACCGTATCGACAAGCGAGAAGTTGCTGAATTCGATGACGCCGTGAATAACAACGAACTGGTCACCCCACCTGCCGGGGCCATTGGTCGCGGCGACGCATTTGTGCTGGCAATTGCCGACAAGGTGAAAGCTTCCATTATTTCGAACGATAGTTACCAAGAGTTTCATGGTGAATACGCGTGGCTCTTCGATGAAGGTCGGCTCATGGGCGGCAAACCTGTTCCGCACGTGGGCTGGGTATTCGTCGACCGCTCACCAGTGCGTGGGCCCACTAGTAAAAAAGCAACACGTGGAGTTCAGGCACAAAAACGTACGAGCGACGAAGCGCGTGTTGCGAAAAAGGCAAGTCGTGAAGCAAGTGCTCCGATGCCTACACCAAAGACACCACCACCTGGTGCGCGAATGGCGCCGCGCACGCCTGAAAAGGTGGTTGCCGAAAAACGTGACTCTGGTTCAGTGAATGAAGTTTTGCCGTACCTCGCCTTTGTTGAGAAGCAGCCAGTGGGCAGCAAAGTGAAAGGCGTTGTCGATAGTTACAGCGCCCACGGGGCCTATGTGAAAGTCGGCGACATCAAGGGCTATGTTCCTTTGCGTCTATTGGGTAGCCCCGCACCGCGAAGTGCTCGCGAAGCAATTCAAATAGGCGACACATTGGCACTCGTTGTGGCTGGCTACACGCCGGCGCGACGCAGCGTAGAACTGGGTGTTCCTGAAGCTGTGAAGATTGCGGTGAAAGAGACGAAAGTCAAAGCGTCGGCAAAAGTGGAAAAGAAAGAACCAGTGTCGGCGAAGAAGGCTGCCGCTGTAGAGAAAAAAGTAGCGCCCGTTGCGAAGAAGGCTGCCGTACCGAAAAAAGCCGCAGCTGTGGTGAAAAAGGCAGCAGCAGCGGTGAAAAAAGCGGCAACACCTGCGAAGAAGTCTGGGGCGAAAAAAGCCTCTGCTCCGGCAAAAGCCGTATCGAAGGCCACAAAGAAGTAAACAGTATTCATGCTTATTGCTACATGGAACGTGAACTCACTCAAAGCTCGGTTGCCGCGAGTCACTGCTTGGCTTGAAGAAGTGCAGCCCGACGTGGTGTGCATGCAAGAGACAAAGATG
>JBIKNT010000045.1:0-9443 GCA_044358465.1 Ilumatobacteraceae bacterium | reverse complement strand
GTACTCGCCAAGGGCGAAACATGCTGCGGCACGAGACTGGTTGCTTGACACCGGCTGTGAAGCTGCCACCACTTCCTCGGGCGACATGACGTATTTGCTCGTTGCCCCATTGCGTGCCCAATCGAGAATTGCCAAGCGGTATTCCTCTGAGTCGTCGGGAATTGATTTCACTTCGCGATACATCTTTTCAATACGCGGTGGAAGGCCGGTGGGGACTTCTTGATCGCGTAGTGGGCTGCGTTCAATGGAAGCGGCTTCGGCTGGGCGTACCAACATTCCATTTTCATCTATCCATACCGCCATGGGCACATTGATGAAACCAAAGAGTTCATCGGTGATGTGAGTGGTATCGATGAGTGATGGATGCGTGGGCTCTGCGAGCGCAATCCATGGCTTGGCATGTTCGGGGTTGATATCGAGCGCAACAGTGACCACGCTGACGCCAAGTGATTCAATTTCTTCGTGCAGTGCCTGCCACCCGGGCAGAGCTGTTCGACAGCCTCACCAACTCGCCCAAGCCACCATGATGATGCGTCGACCTCGCAATGAATTGAAATCGAAGGTGCGACCCATTGCATCGATGAGCGAGGAAGGGAAAAATGCTTTTGCGCTAGCGAGCGCGCGACCCGTTGCAGTGGCAACACCCAGTGCCCATACGTTGTGCGGGGCATCGTGCACCAGTGGCATACCTAACTTTTCTGCAGCCACTGCAACATCAACAACACCATTATTGAGTGCCCCAGGTGCAGGAACGCAGAGCTCGCCACGGCACAAACCCTCAGGCTTAGCTTCCCAGCCAGTTGCTGCAAGAAATTCTGGAACGCTGAGTTGGGTGCCTGAAATAATCATCAATACGTACAGTAGAGGAAAATTGACCGCACTGTGCAGATGGATGCCCCCTATTGTTAGTAACAACGAAGGGAAATAATGAGCGCCACAATTGAGATTGCAACAGAATCAACCGATGAACTCGTTCAAGCAATGGCTGTTCTCATCCCTCAACTATCGAAGTCGAACCCACCACCTAGCGCTACCGACTTAACTGCCATCATCAGTTCGGAAGCGTCGGTGCTTTTTATTGCCCGAGTTGATGGGAAAATTGCAGGAGCACTCACTCTTGCCACTTTTCGCATTCCTACTGGTGTGCGCGCTTGGATTGAAGACGTTGTTGTCGACTCTGGAGCACGCGGTCACGGTGTGGGAGAAGCATTAAATATGGCCGCAATTGCCGAAGCGCGCAGTCGTGGTGCCATTACCGTGGAACTCACATCGCGCCCGTCGCGCGAAGCAGCGAATCGTTTGTATCAACGCATTGGTTTTGTGCAGCGCGAAACCAATATTTATCGCTACACCATTTAGTTCGCTTGAGTACGAGTTATTTGGCGAGTTCAGCTTCGATAGCCGAAGTGAGCGCTGCATCGTCGGGAGTAGTTGTTGGAGCAAAACGCTTCACTACTTCACCTTGACGATTCACAAGAAACTTCTCGAAGTTCCACAACACGTCGGGATCTTGGTTTGGAGTCATACCAAAACCTTTGAGGCGATCGCGGAATGCGTCGGGGTCACCTTCAGCACGAGGTGCAGCGGCAGTGAGTGCTGAGTACAAAGGATGCTGGTCGTCGCCGACAACGCTGATTTTGGAGAACATCGGAAACTTCACGTCGAACTTTGTGCTGCAGAATTCTGCAATTTCAGCATCGGTGCCAGGCTCTTGAGCACCAAAGTTGTTAGCGGGAAAACCAAGTACTGAAAAACCTTTGTCTTTGTATGTTTGGTGCAGGCTTTCGAGAGCTTCGTACTGTGGGGTGAGGCCGCACTGTGAGGCGACGTTGACAACCAACATGACCGACCCGGCGAAGTCGCCCAAGGTGGTGTTAGCGCCAGAAATTGTTGTTACGGGGATGTTGTGTACTGATGTCATGTGGGAGATCCTAGCCCCTCATTTTCGCCACTTGAACCCCACCAGATGAACGCTGTGGCAATAAAAATGAACAATGCAATAATGAAGGCAAAAGGCTTCACTGTTCCGTTGAATGCGCTTGTTGCCACACTCCCCAGAAGCGCCGCGCCAGCGGTAGAAAACGTGCCAATGATGGCTGTTGCAGTGCCAGCAACGTGAGGCACTGGCATCATTGCGGCCGCATTGCAATTAGGAACAAGCCCTTGTGCCACGGGCACGACGCAAGCAACAGCAATGTAAAACACCCAAAACTGTGGATGTTCATTTCCGGTGAAGGAAACCACAACGAGTGCTACTGAAGTAAAGAGCCCGATGACCGACATGCGACGAAGCAATGCCGTGATACCAATGCGTTTCACAATGCGTGCATTATTGAGAGAGTTGACGGCCAGCAAGCACGCCACAACACCAAAAATGAGAGGAAACCAACTGCCGTAGCCATAGATATCTTCAACAATCACTTCAGAACCTGCGAGGTATGTCGTCATGACCGCAAAAAGAAAAGTCATGGCAAGGGTGAAGCTAATGGTTTGGCGATGAGTGAGTACTTCCTTGCCGGCCGTACTCACCGCACTCCAAGTAAATGGACGGCGGTTATCAATGGCCAAAGTTTCAGGGAGTCGACGCGCCCACAACATGAGCAGTACACCCACAACGCTGGGGAACCAGAACACAATGCGCCATGGCGCAATTTGTATGAGGCCTGCACCGAGGCTGGGGGCAAGAATAGGAACGAGTAAAAACACAGCAGTAATGGTCGACATCAACTGAGCCATCACGGTTCCCTCAAACCGGTCGCGAATCATTGCGGTGCTCAATGAACGCGCTGCAGCAGCACCAAGGCCCCAAATGAAACGGGCCACAATGACCCAACCCCACGATGGGGCAACACTGGCAAGAATGCCGCCGAGAGAATATAAAGCAAGCCCGGCAAACAACAAACCACGCCGACCGTACTTATCGGACGCTGGGCCATACAGCCATGGGCCCACTGCTAAACCCAAAAAGAATGCGGTCACAATCCAACTCACCTGTGATGAGTCGGGGCTCATGCCGTATTCTTCGCGCATCTTAGGAAATGCCGGCAACATGAGGTCAATAGCAAGGGCGCTACTTGCCATCAGTGCGGTGGTGAGAAGAATGAATTCGCGACCGCTTGCTACGCCTTTTTCTTTAGGTCCTTCGTTTGCAGAGAGTCTTTGCGAAGAAGGAAAGGGCACTGTCTCACGCTAGGTCATTGACCAGTATTCGCACGTGCTGGGGAGTATTGCGACCATTTTCCGCTGCCCATGAGGATATTCCATAGTTTTTCTTGGTGATCAGCGATCCAGAGTTCACTGAGATGGAACTGATTGCGAAAGACAAATTGCTGATTGAGAAAAGGAACACAAATAGGCAAGTAAGGGCAAGCAAAAGTGTCGTAGTCAACGCTGAACACATTTGCACGGGTTTTTGCTTCCGAGCGATAGATCAACTCGGTGGGAAATGGTCTGGTGTTCGCCTCATACACACAAGAAGAAATAGCAGTTGCACCCGACAAACATTGTGCGGGGTCAAACGAGGCGAAGGGAAGTGGCTCAAGAATGGTGATTCTCGGTGTGAACTTCGATAGTGCATCGAGTGCTTCTGACGTACGTTGTGCAACAACAGTTGATAGGTCGTCTTGTGTTGGAGTTTCCGGAACATAAAAGGCATCGGGTCGCGAGCCAGGGTCTCGAGAGACGCCCGTGACAATGACGAGGTCGGGCTTCAATGCAGGAAGAAGTGTGTTGTACCACTCGGCTCGAGATTTTTTGCACCGAGTAACAAGTGTTTCATCGCGCGCTTCCCACAACAGGCCAGGTTGCCATGGGCAACCCGAGCGCGTGAGTGCTGAAAAAGTGAACTGTTTTTCGCGTGCAAGTTTTACAAACGTAGGAATGAGCATTTCTGCATTGCTGTCGCCCATCAATACAACATGTTGAGGCGTTGAGCCCTGTGCGGTGTGTGTATACAAAGTGCACTGGGTAGGGTCGTTGGCAGAGCAGGGCTGAATAAGTTCTGCAGCAGGCATTGCACTTTTCATGTCGAAAGACTGTGGCGGAGTAGCACTGAGAATTGCTTGTACTTCGGTTGGTAATCCTGAAGTATCAATGTTTGAAACGCTGTGACGCACTTTGGGTGTGCCATCGAGCAGCGGCCGCACCAGCAATGTTGCAGTCAGCACGCTGAATGCGAGTCCTACCGCAATCACCGTGCGAGGAATGTGGTGTAGGTGTTTGCTGATGCGAACGGGAGTTTCAATGAGCTCGTAACTCAGCGCCGACAATGCGGTAGCGCCAATAGTGGAAAACAATGCCAATTGCACCGGAGACAATGAGAGCACTGGCTGGGAAAGCACGATGAGTGGCCAGTGCCATAAGTACGTGCCGTAAGAAATACGGCCAAGATATGTGAGGTTTTTGGAGGATAGAACGCGTTGAAGCGTTGAGGGCAAATGTGGCTCAAGTGACCAAATGAGCCCAACTGCTGCAGCTGTTGCCAGTAGACCGCGCGAGCTTGCCGAAAGTGATGAGAAGAACCAACCGTCACCAATTGCTAAAGCAATAAATGCAATGAATACCAGTGGGGTAATGGCACTTTGAAGGGGAAGTTGTGCAGGAGCACTTGCTGAATCTTTTTGACGAAGAAGAATGACCGCAAGTAGAGCACCCGCGGCAAGCTGATACACGCGAGTGTCGGTTGCGTAGTAGGCCCGCATGGGGTTGCTTTGTTGCGTCATGATTTGTAATGCGAGCGACGCAGTAAACAACGCGCCAATTCCCCAAATGATGTTGCGGAACTTTTTGAGTGGTTTCCCCCACTTGGTGAGCAGTACTAGCAGCAACGGAAATGCGAAGTAAAACTGCTCTTCAATGGCGAGTGACCAGAAATGCAGGAAGGGGCTTTTGTCGACATCGTCGGCGAAATAATTTGTCGATGCACCAAGAAAATTCCAGTTCGCAAAATAGAGAAGTGAGCTTCGGGCATCGTCAATGAAACTCATGGCTACAAGACGAGGTTGAGTGACCGATGCAAGTAGGCAAATCAGCACGATGGCGATGAGTGCTGCGGGGAGAAGGCGCCGTACGCGCCGTGCATAAAACCGACGCAGTTGAATGGACCCGGTTGAACGGTATTCCGACAGCATCACGTTGGTAACAAGAAAGCCTGACAGCACAAAGAAGAGATCAACACCAATGAATCCGCCGCGCATCCATGAGAGACCACTATGGAAGAGCACCACCAGATACACAGCAACTGTGCGCAGCCCATCGAGGGCGGGACGATGCGTAAATGCCTCAGAAGAGGGCAAAGGAGAATGAGTGGATTGAGACAACGTCGGTATTCTACGAGTTGAAGTGTCTTGCGCTAAAGACTCAGGCGCACAATGATGGCCGCATCGTTTGATTCTTGCCGTCGAAACATGCCTTTAAGGAATGACGAGATGTTGACAAAGCGGGCAATGATGCCGTATTTCTTAACGACTGCTTTTTCTACAGCGGCGAGGTCTTGTGGATTTTCCTGCGGTGTGACAACCCGTGCGGTGCCGTGCACTTTGGTGCTTCCCAGACGCACGCGACCACGAACGTCGCATGGTTGAAGCGATACCTGTGGATTGGCACGTACACGCTTTACCTTCCAAGCATCGCCTGCAGAAGTAAATGCCACTTCGTTCGCCGATAACTGAACGATCCACACGGGAAGTGATCTTTCTTCGCCATTGCGTTTCATGCTCGTAAACGAAACATATTTTTCATCGCCGATGTGGCGCGTTGTGCTCATGGGGGAAGTGTATTGCTCCCAGGTTGTCGCACCGCTACCTTGCGTGTTTCTGTGTTGAGTGTGAGCTTCCAGCCCCCTTCATGAACGCATCGATGATGTGTGGCGCAGAGCGGAACAAGATTATTGAGGTCGGTGGGGCCGCCACTATTCCAAAACGTGAGGTGGTGTGGCTGGCATTGCCCCACAGGAACCTGGCATTGCGGAATTGCACATGTGGGGTGCATTGCTTCAAGCGCTTGGCGTTGTTGTCGAGAAGCGAGACGAGAAGAGCGACCAAGGTCGAGAACAGCACCAGCAGAACTGAGAACGACGGGAATGATTTTTGCTTCACAGGCCATGCGGCGAATGGTGCTGATGGGAATGTTCACATCGGTTCCGGTGTGCATGAGAGTGTTGGGGTGCACCCCTTCAACAAGTGTGCGATAGTCGATGACCACACTGATTTCAGCGCGATGATGAGATGAAACATGCCCGTTGGCCTCGCTGGATTGGTGCACAAGGGCAACGAGACCCAATGCATTGAGGTGCTGAACTCGCGCCTCGCCTTCGGGGCAGGTACTGGGCGTGCGCTCATGGAAAAGACGGTCGACCACCTGTTGCAATTTGCCCACTACAGACAGCCCTGATTCGGGGTCAAATTCGCCGTGCATGCACACCATGCCCGAGTCGCGGTCGACCCAGTGCCGTAACCATGTTTTGCGTCGTTGTTGCTCTAAGCGCTCGAGTTCGTTGTGAGACGAAAGGCGTAATACGGCTTGCTTTAATGCCCGAGAGAAGTTGTCGGGGGTGGAGTGGGTGGCCACATTTGCCAGCCACTCACTTTGCTCTGAGAGATGCGAGCGTTCTTCTGAACTCAGTGTGCTCATGTTGCGGGCAACAACATCGATGTGTGCACTGGAAACAGAGCCAACTTGAAGTGCTGTCTCTAATTGGGGAAAGTCATTGAGTATTTCAACGCGCTTTAACTCGCGGCGAGCATCGCTACGAGTGATGCCACTTGCAGAAGCAAGAACTTGCTCGGGCAGAACTGCTTGTGAAACAGCAGAGATTTCTTGAAGTCGCCGGGTGAGGTGCACGTGGAAAGAGTCGACCCAAGCTTGTACCTCGGAAAGCTTTTTGAGTGCCCGCCTGAGGCCTTCGGTATTGAGCGTTGCTACTTCAATAAGTAAGAGTTCGCGCAGAGATTGCCGAACTGAGGTGTTGTGGTCTTGTGTTGAAACGAGGTGTAAAGCGCCCATGTTGTGCTTTCCTGTGAAGTGCGGTGCTGGGCGCAATGCCGATACGCACACGATAGGTGCAGGGTGTAACAGACAACTAGAGTTACTCAGTGAGCACTCGTGACTTTTGGAATGAAAAATACGCCAATACCGACTACGCCTACGGCACCGAGCCCAATGAGTTTCTTGCATCTGCAGTAGCAAAACTCAAGCGCGGCGAAACGCTGAGTCTGGCCGAAGGGGAGGGGCGAAACGCTGTGTGGCTCGCGCAGCAAGGTTTCACTGTTTCCTCTATTGAACAGTCGGAAAAAGGTGTAGCGAAAACCTTGCGACTTGCACTGCAGCGTGGGGTCATTGTGATGGCCGAGCGTGGTGAATTGGAAACTCTCAACATCCAGCCCAATTCATGGGATCTCGTGGTGTCGATTTATGCCCATACTCCACAAGAGTTGCGTCGCAAACTGCATCGCCAGGTTGTAGCCGGTTTGAAACCAGGGGGAGTGTTCATTCTCGAGGCGTATACCCCGGCGCAAATTCCCAATAACACAGGTGGGCCAAAAGATGCTTCCCTCATGCCAACAGCTGAACTACTTCGTTCAGAACTTCACGGGCTGGTCTTTGACCACCTCGAGGAAATAGAACGCGATGTGGTGGAAGGCTCTTTACACACGGGCACTGCTCATGTTGTGCAACTAGTTGCACATCGCGCACCTTAGACTTTCACCATGTCTGAAATTTTGGAAAGCCCCATCGAGTTCGTCGCCAACCACATCAAAACCTATGTTGCAACGAACGGTGAAGATGGCCACATGTGGCAAGGCGTACCGTGCTTATTGCTCACCACTACCGGAAGAAAATCTGGCGCTCAACGACGGTGTGCACTCATTTACGGAATGGATGGCAACGACTACGTCGTTGTTGCATCACGTGGCGGCGACGCAAATCATCCGTTGTGGTACAAAAATATGCTCGATGCACCACAAGTGACTCTGCAAGTAAAGGGTGATGTGTTTCAGGCAACTGCGAGCACCATTGCAGAAGGCGCAGACCGCGACAGATTGTGGAATGCAATGGCGGCAATTTGGCCCGACTACAACACGTATGCAGAAAAGACAGAGCGCCGCATTCCGTTGGTGCGACTCACTCGCATTTAACTACTTTGCAGGTGGCGTGAAGATGACATCGAAAGTCAACTTCATTACTTTTGCCCACGACTCTGCTTCGAGTTCGTTGTGGTCGAGGTCGACCAAAATGCGCGAGAGTGCATGACCCTGAACAAATACGCCAAGCGCGTGAGCAGTGACGTCGGTGCGCACCCAACCCATTTTTTGACCATATTCAAAAACTTCGGTGATGGCATTGGTGTATTGGTGCTGCTTTTCTTGGAGCGCGTACCACAAGTCTGGACGCCCATACGCGCTTGAGATTGCGTTGAGACGCATTGCACGTATTTTGCGGTCGTTTTTCTGCATGCTCAAAATAGTGAGGCCAAGCAAATTCTCGACGAATTGGGCGAACGTTGTGCAGGTCAAAAGACCACTTCGCAGTTCCTCAGAATCATTCTCTAGGTAAGAGCTGTACTGAGCAATGCGTGCTGCATAAATGAGACCTTCGCGGTCACCGAAGTGATAGTACAAAGAACCTTTTGACACACCTGTTTCTAAAAGAATGTCGTCAATAGTGAGATGAGATTCGCCGCTTTCCTCAAGCCGGCGAATGACGGCTTTCAACACAAGGTCAACAGTGGACTCTGAACGCTGTTGCGATGCAGATGGTTTCTGTGCAGCAGCCATTATTCACGTTCAATGTAGGGCGCAAGCAATTGCTGCACACGCATGTGCTCGGGAATGTTCTCAATACCAATCATGCGGTCAACTTGCTCATGGAAGTTCCAAATACGACGCTCTTGATAGTTCACCACAATGCCTTTCATTGCAGGTGACTCAAGCGACTCTTGCATAGGTGCCATGTTGCGCTTGTCTTCGTCCATGATGTGGTCGAATTCATCCATGCGCTGTTGCCAATGTGGTGGCAACTCATCGCCTTCCCAGTTTTTCGGTGCGTAGTGCACCCAGTCGAGCCGTGTTGTTTTTTTGTCGATGGGCCAGAACATGAGAAATGGGTAGCCATATGACGCGACGGGCGCAATGAGGTTGGGAAACAAACTAAATGCAGTGCTCGTGGAACGAATGAGGTTGTTGACCGATGGAATATCGATGAATCGCGGATCGGAAAACTTTTGGAAGTCTGACCAATCTTTCATGCCGCGCATTTCTACGGCCTTTTTAGAAAAAGGAGTGACCATGCGACTGCAACCATTCGGGAAAAGACCCATTGTTGCCCCGCGATTGTCGAGTGCCGACCAGCCACCGCGGTCGTGAATGAATTTGAAGTGATATACCTCGAAAAATGCTTCGGCAGTTACTTTCCAGTTGCACGGAATGGTCATGCTGCGGGGGCCA
>JBIKNT010000252.1:0-2818 GCA_044358465.1 Ilumatobacteraceae bacterium | reverse complement strand
ATGTTGTTCTTTTCTTTTTCGCGTACAGCGTTAACGACCATTTCATCGTTGCGTGCATTTTCGCCAACAACCATGCCCTCATAGATCTCGGTACCGGGTTCCACAAATAGCGTTCCGCGTGTTTGAAGATTGTCGAGTGCGTATGCAGTTACTTTGCCCATGCGGTCGCCAATCATGGCTCCACCCAGACGTTGCGGAAGTTCGCCTACCCAAGGAGTCCAGCCTGCATGGTTCATGTGGATGAGAGCAGTACCTCGCGTTTGGGTAATGAGTTCAGAGCGGAAACCGATGAGGCCACGTGAAGGCGCTTCAAAACTAATGATGGTTCGCCCAGTATCGCCCGGGCGAATATCGGTTACTTTGCCTTTGCGTGGTGCCAAGGTCTGTGTAACTACACCCACATATTCATCGGGTATGTCGCATGCGCCATTTTCCAATGGTTCTTGCCGTTTACCGTCTACTTCGCGTGTCACTACTTGAGGTCGACTCACTTGTAGTTCGTAACCCTCGCGTCGCATGTTTTCAATGAGAACTGATAATTGCAATTCACCACGACCAGCAACTTCAATAATTTCTGGAGAGCCAGTTTCGGTGAGGCGAATAGACACGTTGCCGAGAATTTCGCGTTCAAGACGCTCTCTGAGGTGGCGACTGGTGAGGTACTTGCCTTCACGGCCAGCCAACGGAGAAGTGTTCACTCCAAAACTCATACGGATGACTGGTTCATCAACGCTGAGGCGTGGCAATGGAACCTGATTGACGATCGTGCAAATGGTGTCGCCAACTTGAACCTCTGGAATACCAGATACCACGAAAAGGTCTCCTGCTTCCACAGTGTCAACTTCACGACGGCCAATGCCATCAAATGCGTACAGCTGAGTAAGGCGACGACGAATGACATTCTCTGTGCCATCTTCGTTTGGTTTTTGCATGACCGCCACCGTCTCGCCCTTTTTCAGGGTTCCGGAATATACGCGACCAATAGCGAGGCGTCCAAGATACTCAGAAGCATCGAGGTTGGTGACGAGTGCTTGCAAAATGCCGTTGGGATCACTAGATGGAGCTGGGAGAGACAGCATGCAGTCAAGAAGCGCAGACAGGTCTGCGTCTGGTGCGGGCATTCCTACGCCGACCATTGCTCGACCTTCACGTGCCACAGCGCTGATTACCTGGAAGGCAAGCTGCTCGTCGGTTTTTGCGAGATCCAGAAAGAGTTGTTCAACTTCTTCAAGAACCTCTTCGGTACGGGCATCTTGACGATCAACTTTGTTCAGAACAACAATTGCCGGAAGGTTGGCTTCCATGGCTTTCGATAACACATAGCGGGTTTGAGGCAATGGACCCTCTGCTGCATCGACGAGCAAAACGATGCCGTCAACAATGTGTAATGCGCGTTCCACTTCTCCACCAAAGTCGGCGTGACCCGGGGTGTCTACCAAGTTGATGCAGGTTCCCTTGTAAGTGATTTGAGCCGCTTTGGCCAAAATGGTGATTCCACGTTCGCGTTCTTGGTCGTCGGAGTCCATGACTCGCTCCACCAGGGCCTGGTGAGCCGCAAATGTTCCTGTGGTGCGCAACAAGGCATCAACGAGCGTGGTCTTGCCATGGTCAACGTGGGCTACAAGGGCAATGTTTCTACGTGGGGTCATAATGATCAACAATCAGTAAGGGGTGAACGGGGACAGCAGCGATAACTGACTGAAATAATGGGTAAAGGTGAAGAGCCTGATTTTAAAATTCGGAGCGTTCGTCGTCTTCGTCGTCTTCGTCGTCGAATCGAACTCCGTATTTCTCGGCAATTGCAGCGTATTCATCATCTTCACTCTTGGTGCGAGATGTTTGTTCACTGAAACCGAGATCTGCGGCACTAGGCCCAGCTTGCTTTAATTTGCGCGCTTCTTCGAAGCGACGATGACGACCCTTTTTCACGAGAGGGCTCCGACCTAACGAACGGTGAAATCACCGCATTGGACACAACAGTTCATGATTGTATCGCACAAGCGCCCGAGATTGCTGTTATTGCTCGAAGTTCTCCACTGGGGCAGCCCGAACAAGCCGTAGTCCGCCTTTTCCATCAAAGGAAATGCCCGCCGTGCCTTCTCGTAAGTCATCGAGGTCAGATCCAATGATCTCGGCCCTCCAACCGGTACGCAACCGGGCGTGACCATTGCCACGTAGATAATCAATGATGTCTGAGCGGGTGGCAAGTAGGGCTGTTTCGATACTCGTTTTTCCCGCAACTTCGCTGATCCAGGCCGAAATCAACGTGGCTGCAGGTCGTAGGTCGCGGTCGAAATCTTCCACGTCATTTACTGGGAACTCCGCTATCACTTCTCGGCCCCGAGCAACTGCGGCCAGAATCTCGCTGGCAATGGCTCCTTTGAGATGCCGACCATCAACTCCCCTGCACTGAGATAATTCATCATGGTTCAGTGGGGCCTTTTGAGAAATGCCCAAGAGCGCTAAATCTGGAAGAATTTGTCGAGTGGGCATATCGAGTTTCTGTGCTCGTTCTTCTCTCCATTGTGCAACAGATTGCGCAACACCTCGAGATTTCGGCTTCAGAGTGCGTGCATCTTTCATACGTAGCCAAGCCAATGCTGGGTCAATGGGCTGCGTCGGACGCTTCACCAACTCGGCACAAGCATCGTACGCCCAGGCCTCTCGGTGAAGCGCCATTAACTGGGCAGTAATGGACAGGTGTAAGTCATGGAGATGTTCAACATCGCTTGCCGCATATGAACACTGGTCACTAGTAAGAGGGCGCCGTAACCAGTCGGTGAGACGATCGCCTTTCGGTAGCGAAATATTTAATTCT
>JBIKNT010000251.1:0-2841 GCA_044358465.1 Ilumatobacteraceae bacterium | reverse complement strand
TTTTAAAAGTATTGCGGTGTTCGCAGAACGCTTTTGCAAGAGAGCATGCACCTCTTCATATGTGTTGCTGCTTGCCAAACCATACAGGTCGGTTTGGAATGCAATGACTTCAATACCAAGATCTTGCGCTAACTGAGCAATGTTTCTGTGCTGCATTTCTGTATCGGATATTTCTGCCATCACGCCAAGCACTGCAACGCGATGATCGGCCCTCATGCTTGCCAAGGTATGCAATGCCGCTGCCATCGACGTGGGGCTTGCGTTATATGAATCATCGAGCAAGATGCCATTTGTAAGCGCATGTACTTGCATTCTCATGGGCGACATCTTTGTGTGCTCGACTGCTCGCAGCGCATTGGCAACAGAGACCCCACATAACGCCCCTACCAATACAGCCGCTGCAGCATTGCTTGCCATGTGTTTGCCCGGCACGGTGAGAATGCAGCTTCCATTTCCCCACTGCGAAGTGATGCGAAACGAAGCACAGCCGTGGCTGTTTAACACGAGGTCGGAAATGCGCACATCGGCATTGGCTGCAATGCCATAAGTGAATGCTTCGGCACTGGTCTTGCTTCGCATCGCCACAACACGAGCATCGTCGGCATTCAGCACAGCAAAACCACTTGCAGGCAACGACTCAACTAGCTCTGCCTTGGCTCGTGCTACACCATCAACGCCGCCCACGCGCTCACTGTGCGATTCACCCACCGCAGTAATGACTCCAATATGAGGCTCGACCAGTTCTGCAAGCCGTGCAATCTCCCCAAAGCCACGCATTCCCATTTCCACAACTAGTGCGCGAACCGTATCTGGGGCGTTCAGCAAAGTCACGGGTACGCCCTGATCGTTGTTCAGCGACTTCTCACTTGCACCCACTGCAAACTGAGAGCGTAAAACTGCTGCGATGAAATCTTTGGTTGATGTTTTTCCCACAGAACCAGTAATACCTACAACACGATTTTCTACAGTGGGCTGCACATACTCTCGAGCCCATTTTCCCAGTGCGGTCAGCGCAACTGACGTATCGGCCACAACGAGTTGAGGAACGGAACACCCCAATACTTCTCGAGATACCAAAACTGCAGCAGCACCCGATTGCACCGCATCGAGTACGAAATCGTGACCGTCACGCTGCGCAACGATGGCCACAAAGAGATGTCCGTGCGACACTTGACGAGAGTCATACGACACGCCGTCGGCCACCAGACCACTTCCTACTTCGCCCACGACAGTTGCATGCAAAACGCCTGCAACTTCAGCGAGGGGAATGCGCATGCCCCAAAGATACTGCTCCCCACCGTCGGAAGTCGTGAGTGCGATAAAAGTCTCGCCACACGTGTACCGTCGGGGGAAGAAATATGAACGCTTCTTCCCGCATTCCTCTTATTGTTCTCTTTGGTGGCGAGTCCGCAGAGCACGACGTCAGTTGCGTCACAGCAGCTCATGTCATTGCGGCAGCCAATACCGAGAAATACGACATCACCACGATTGGTATTAGCCGAGCAGGCAATTGGAATCTCGTCACCCCCACTAGCGATGAGTTGGCCACAGGTCGGTTATCAACCAACGGTACGCCAACGAATTTGCAAACCATTACGTCTCTCTCCACACAATGCGTTGTTTTGCCTTTGCTCCACGGACCCCTAGGCGAAGATGGAACCGTGCAAGGCATGCTCGAACTTGGCAATATCGCTTACGTAGGGTCTGGCGTTTTGTCGAGCGCAGTGTGTATGGACAAAGTGGTGAGCAAACAAATATTGCAACACCACAACATTGAGCAGCCTGCTTTTATTGCGCTGCGTGACGGCGAATGTTCACCAGCCGATATTGATGCCGCCATCGATCAACTCGGATTTCCCATTTTCGTCAAACCCGCCAACATGGGTTCTTCTGTAGGCGTGAGCAAGGTTGCTCGTCGCGAAGACTTCATGACCGCACTGAACCTTGCGTTTCAATACGACGAATGGGCAATCTGCGAAGAATTCATTACCGCAAGAGAAATTGAAGTTGCAGTTCTGGGAAATATGGAACCCATTGCCTCGGTGCCCGGAGAAATTGTTCCTGCTGGCGAGTTCTACGACTACAAAGACAAATACGTCAACAACAGTGCCATTTTGCATATTCCAGCATTGTTAACCGCAGAGCAATCGCAAGAAGTACGTGAAAAAGCCCTCAACATTTACAAAGCACTCCGCTGCGATGGCCTCGCCCGAGTCGATTTCTTCTTTGAAGAATCAACCTCACGCTTCCTATGCAACGAGGTCAACACGATTCCCGGGTTCACACCAATTTCGATGTACCCAAAGTTGTGGGAACAAACAGGAATCTCTTACAGCGACCTCATCGATCGTCTCATTGAACTGGCTTTCGAACGACACGCTCGTCGTCGTCGACACACCAGCCGCTAAGGCGTGAGTGCAGCTCGCAGAAATTCGAGCAACTCACGACGCAATGCACGAAGACCCACCGTTGTTGGCTGCCACCCCACTGCACGAAGCGCCACTGGCTCTGTAGCAACACCCACCACAGTGGAATACACAAAGGCCAACAACAAATGTGGGTCGGCACGACGTAGGCGTCCTTCGTCCATTTCTTTTTCCAAATAGAGCGCAGCCATGTTGATGAGTGGAGCCACCTTGTCGATGAGTGCTTCGCTGAGTGCTGGCGGCAAGCGGTTGAGCTCGCGAATGAGACCAAGCAATGCCGGGCGGCGAATGGCCGGGCGAAAGACCGCGGTCACCGTTGCCTCAATACGTGCAAAACCATGTGGGGCCGAGCGAATAGCTGCACCAATTTCCAACACCAGTTCATCGGCCACGCGTTGCATCACCGCAACAGCCA
>JBIKNT010000250.1:0-2845 GCA_044358465.1 Ilumatobacteraceae bacterium | reverse complement strand
CTTTTCCGCATCGGTATCGCGTGCAGCCATTCCCACTTGCAGGGCAAGTAGCCCCGAGTCGCGTTCTGGTGTTTCCCAAATTGGGGGAAAGCCTGGCTCTACATGTGATTGCCCCAAGCAAAAGGGGAGAAATGTGATATCCCACGGTGCTCCAGCTTGTAGCCCCGTGACTAAATGATTGTGGGCGATGCGGCCATAGGGGCAGCGGTAGTCCCAGGTGACGGCAAATGAGCGACGTTCGTAAGTGTTTGGCACTTTTTTAAACTACAACGGCAATGGCAAAAATGCCGAGGGCAGTGCCCACAATTGCGCCACCAAGAATGTCAGACAAGTGATGCAAGCGCACCATGACGCGGCTAAGGGCAACACAGATACCAATGCCAAACCACAAGATGGCCCAACCCGCGGGGCTCCATGCGCACAAAATGGTTGCAGCGAAAAACGCCGAAGAAGCGTGCCCGCTCGGGAACGATGAAGTGAGCGGTGTGCGCACATTGAAGCGTTCATCGCCACCCGTGGTGGGGCGTGAGCGTTTAAAGAGTCGCTTCACACCTTGGTTCACAATGAGGCTTTCTGCACCAAGTAACAGCGACAAGGCAAGTGCCTGACCTGCACGATGCCCGCTACCAATGGCACGCACCCACACAATGGCGTGCCAAATGATGCTGAATTCACCAACACGGCTGAGAAGTGAGAAAAACGCTTGTACTACACGTTGGTGGCGCACTGGTTCGAGGAAGGAATCGAACTTCTCATCGAACTGGGTGGCAGCGTGTGGCAATTCCATAGCGGGTACCACCGTAGAGGCTGACCACGCCATTCGGTGGGTTCTCGCAAGTGGCGACCTGCAATTTGGGTCGGGGAAAGGGTATTTAGCTGTCGGGAGTGCAACCTGTTTTGGCGGCAAATTCACTGGAGCGATTTGTCGACCAAATGGCGCATAGTGACTCTTTGCTTATTTTGCTGCTCACTTTGCTCGGCGACAAAGAGAAGAATTGATTGAAGTCGCCGATTTCTTTCCACGCACCGTCAACCCAGCGAGCGATGGTAACGCTTTCGCAATTCTCACAAGTTTGTGCGTATTCCTTTGTCATAAATGACGCCCACTCTGTATCGCAAACAAAGAATCCGAGTGGCTCCCCAACGGACTCTGCAAGGGATTCTTCAGTTCCGGCGCAGTTGCTTACTGGAACCGCAATAGTCGTGCTTGTAGTTGTTGTGAGTTTCGTTGTACTGGGGGCGCTGATGCTTGTTTCAGGTGCAGACGTGGTCGCGGTGGCTTCGCTGTTGTCATTTGATGAACAACTGGCAAGAAGACCCAGAGAAAGAAGCGCAATGATGCTCAGGCGGCTGGTTTTGGTAAAAGTCATAAGGTAAAATTACTTGGTTATAGCCTTCGCTTATGACGACTCTTCTTCAAGGACGCCATTCGGCAAACGTAGGGGCCGATGGCAAGGTTCTCTTTCTTATTGGTATGCGATTCAACCAGTTGTGGAAACCATGGAAGTGGTTTCCCGTTTTTGTTGCAATGCCGCGCATGCTGATTGAGCTGCAAAAGAACCGAGAGTTGGGTTTGGTGGGCAAGCCGCGCACCTATTTGTCGGGTCGCACTGTTTTGGTGTGGCAGTACTGGGAGTCATTCGAGAAACTTGCTGCGTATTCGCGTTCTCACGAGAGTGCACATTTACCTGCATGGCGTCGTTTCAACGCCAAGGTTCGCAATAACGGTTCAGTAGGCATTTTCCATGAAACGATTTTGCTCTCTGATGCAACGGTTGAAACCGTGTATGGCAACATGCCACTCTTTGGCTTGGCTGCAGTCACAGGTGCAGTGCCCGCTATACAGCGGGGGCAAAGCGCAAAGTCTCGTTTGGGTGAAAACGACACTCAGCCGCCCGCTGTAGAGCCGTACTGATTTTTCTTTGAGCGCACGATATTTCGCGCAATTTGTTCCTGCCCTAGTGTGAGTTAGTGCAAAAAAATACGATCTGGGTATTTGGCGATCAGTTAAATCGCCGTATCGGTGCTCTTCGTGAGGCCACACCGAGTACGCATCGTGTGCTCCTTATTGAGTCTGAGCAAAAAATTGCATCGCGCAAATGGCATGTGCAGCGTGCTCATTTCATTATCGCTTCAATGCGGAGGTTCGCAAAGGAACTGACCAATGAAGGCTTTGAGGTGGACTATCGGTTTGCCAAGACAATGCGCAGTGGCCTTGAAGCACACATCGCCGACTTCCAGCCCGGTGAAGTAGTGGCAACTGAACCGAATAGTTACTCGGCACGTGAGATGTTGAAGAACATGCCAGTGCGTCGTGAAAAGTCCGATCAGTTTTTGTGTCACCCCGACGCATATCGCGAATTTATGGGTGCACGCAAGACCGTAAAAATGGAAGACTTCTATCGCTGGCAACGCAAACGGCTATCGGTGTTGATGGATGGCGATGCGCCAGTGACGGGGCGTTGGAACTTTGATGAAGACAATCGCCAGCCACCACCAAAGACCGATCATGACAGATGGCCCCAGCCCGACAGTGTTCCGCTCGATGCACTCGACCAGCAAGTACTTGCCGATGTTGCGCCATATACATGGGGCGCTGCGCCAACGGGGTTGTGGGCTACAAGCCGTTCGGGTGCGCTGGCGCGGTTGAAGAAGTTTGTGACAGAAGTGCTGCCGATGTTTGGTGAGCATGAAGATGCAATGTTGAAGTCGAATTGGCATCTTGCGCATTCGCTGTTGTCTCCGTATCTCAACAACGGTCTGTTGCTTCCTGGGGAAGTAGTCGACGCAGTTGTTGCTGAATTCGAAAAGGGGAAAGTGCCCATCAATAGCGCGGAAGGTTTTC
>JBIKNT010000249.1:0-2847 GCA_044358465.1 Ilumatobacteraceae bacterium | reverse complement strand
GCGGTGTTCATGAGCCAATGCGGTGGTAACGGAAAGCAGTTCAGTCATTTCATCGAGGATGATGAGCATGGCATCGCGCAATGCCCAGCACCAGCCAGTGTCGACCACATCGGTACTGGTGAGACCGTGGTGAATGTATGACCCAGCAGGGAAGCCAATGCTTTCTTGCAATACATCAACAAAAGCAGCCACATCGTGGTTAGTAATACGTTCCCGTTCAGCAACTGCATCTACAAATGCCTGGTCGACCACGGGTGCAAGTTCACGGCACTGTGCAGCAATTCCTTGCGGTACTACGCCTAGTTGTTCTTGTGCTTCAGTGGCAAGAAGTTCAATTTCAACCCAGCGTTGCATACGTGCAGCGTCGCCAAAAATATTTGCTACCGCAGGAAGTGCATAGCGCTCAATCACGCGCGAACAACACAATCATCGCGCTCGGGGCCAGTGCCCACCATGGTGACGGGAACACCAACAATTTTTTCAACGAGCCCTACAAGTGCGCGTGCATTGGCATGAAGGCTGTCGTAGGTTTTGCATTCGCGCAACGAGGTCTTCCAACCAGGAATAGTTTCGTACACCGGCACTACTTGCGCCAACACTTCAGCTCGGTCGGGGTAGCCACGCAATGTTTCACCATTCAAGGTATAGCTCACGCATACCTTCACTTCATCGAAGGTGTCGAGTATGTCGAGCTTGGTGAGTGCAATTTCGGTGAGTGAGTTCAACCGCACTGCATGACGCAACATCACGAGGTCGAGCCAACCCGTACGACGTTGGCGGCCAGTAACAGTGCCGAACTCATGCCCAATGGTGATGAGCGCTTGGCCGAGTTCATCGGGCGTGCCACTGGCATCGGCAAGTTCGGTGGGGAACGGGCCAGAACCCACGCGTGTGGTGTAGGCCTTGGCAATACCCACTACGCGAGAAATATCGCGCGGGCCAATGCCTGTTCCGGCACATGCACCACTGGCAATGGGGTTTGACGACGTCACGAAAGGGTAAGTGCCGTGGTCAATGTCGAGGAAGGTTGCCTGAGCACCCTCTAACAACAATTGCTGTTGAGCATCGAGTGCTTCATGTAATTCATTGACGGTGTCACATATATATGGAGCAAGTCGTGCGCCCAATGTTGCGAATTGCGCAACAACGGCATCGACATCGACCCCTTGGCCGCCTAGGGCAACAAGAACCGCGCTTTCATCAATTGCACGCTCGCGCACTTGGGCAGCAAACGATGCGGGGTCGAGCACGGCTCCGGCACGAATACCAACACGCCGAGCCTTGTCGGCGTAAGCCGGCCCAATGCCTTTCAGCGTCGTGCCAATTTTGTCGTCGCCACGCTTTGCTTCTGCCAGTGCGTCGTGCAATTGATGCCAAGGGAAAATGAGGTGTGCTTGGCTCGACACTTTGAGGCGTGCACAAGAAATGCCACGCGACTCGAGTTTGTCGATTTCAGAAAACAGTGTGGGCATGTCGACCACAACACCGTTGCCAATAACTGGCGTGACATGGTTGTACAACACGCCACTCGGAATGAGTTGCAGCGCATACTTTTCCTCACCCACCACCACGGTATGGCCAGCATTGTGCCCACCTTGGTATCGGGCAACATACGAATGGTCACGAGACAAGAGGTCAATGATTTTGGCCTTGCCTTCGTCCCCCCATTGAGTACCAACTACAACTGTGACGGGCATGTAACGCTCCTAAACGTGGGGAACGTATATAAAGGCTAGCGCCTCGGTACCTCTCTGGCGATAGGTTTGTGACGTGGCATCTGCTTCACACCTTCGTATTTTGCGCTCTCTCACATGGGCCAACATGTCTGCCTCTGAACGTGCCCAACTATGTGCTCGCGGGCTTGCCGACATTTTCGACCCTGCGCTGCGCAATTCCATCAACAACATCATCGAAGATGTGCGCCAAAATGGCGATGAAGCGGTATGCCGAGCCCTTGCTTCTTTCGATGGGGTCACGCTGTCGCCTGCTCAACTCGCCATCTCGGCAGATGAAATTGCCTCGGCCACAGTTGACCCAGCCCTCGAAAGCGCCCTCATTGATGCCATTTCACACTTGCGGGCCTTTAACGAACAGCTCATGGAGCGAGCCAGCACATGGAGTATCGAACTTGAGCCGGGTCTCTTTGCCGGCGAAAAAATCACTCCTATTTCTTCTGTGGGGCTCTTTGTGCCCAGTGGAAAAGCTTCATACCCCTCGGTTGCCTATCAATTAGGTGTTCCTGCCGTTGTCGCCGGAGTACAAGACATTGCTCTTCTCGTGCCACCAGCACCAGGGGCCAATGGTGCCGTCGACCCGGCAGTACTTGTGGTGTGTCGACTCCTTGGCATCACTCGCGTGTATCGCGCCAACGGACCCGCCGGAATTGCTGCGCTCGGTTTTGGTACCCAGAGCATTTCACCCGTGCGCAAAATTGTTGGCCCAGGTAGCCCGGCCGTCACCTGTGCCCAAGTGGAAATGCAGCGCCATGGAGTTGCCACCATGATGTTGCTTGGCCCCACCGAGAGCCTGCTCATTGCCGACCACACTGCCGACCCCGTCCGTGTTGCAGCCGACCTTCTCATTGAAGCTGAACACGGCACCGACTCATCGGTGGTGTTTGTTACTACGTCTACAGAACTTGCTGCCCAGGTAGATGCCGAACTCGTTGTTCAACTTGCTGCTCTTCCTGAACAACGTGCAACAGCTGCTCGTGCGTCTCTCGGGCCAAATGGCGGAGTGGTTTTTGTTTCATCACTCAGTGAGGCTGCGGAAGTTGCCAACCAATACGCACCTGAGCACTTGCAGGTAGCAGTTGATGAGAATGCCGTTGATGCACTTGTTGACGAA
>JBIKNT010000270.1:0-2543 GCA_044358465.1 Ilumatobacteraceae bacterium | reverse complement strand
TTATTGTTGAACCACGTTCGCCCCAGCTATCAGTGGGAGATCGAGGAATGTGCGTACCCCTGCCGGCGCATTGACAACGGCAGGAATTGCATGAAAAGCACGCATTGCCGTGCCCACCAAACCATTGGTGGTCCATTTGTCGGCTTCGAAATGTAAACGCGGAGTCCCCTCTATAGTGCAGACCCACGCAGGGCTTTGCCACTGTGGCGCCACACTTTTGTGCACCTTATATATGGCTTCCAAACGAATGACGTCTCGCCCATAGGCAACACCACACCATTCCCAACGCTGGGCAGCAACGGTTCCTTGTGGAACGAGGCCAGCGGCAATAGAAATATCTTCAGTTGCTAATTCAACTTCTGACTCAACGGTGAGTTCGTCGAGTTCGAGGCCTAAACCATCGGCCATCATCAAGACACTCTCTTCAAAAAGTCCACTGAGCCATTTGCGATAGCGAGCGGTGTGTTCTTCATATGCCTCGGGCGCTAAAGAAAAACCCATGACGTCAAAAATAATTTGCGGTGATGCATAGAAAGAAAAATTAGAATGTTCACGTACCAATATGGATTTAATGCTTTGAGAATGCGATGTGAAAATGAGTGGTACGAGTTCTGCCATGAAGCCAGGGTTCACACCAGTGCCATGAAGTGAGACACCTCCAACAGCGCATGCATCTTCTAACTCACGAAGCACATCTGCGCCATATGCCTTTGGGTATACATAGCCAACGGTGGTAACGACATTTTTTCCACTTCGCAGTAGTGCACAAATGTCTTTTGTGTCTTTTGCGGGGTCTTCATTCACTTGAGCAGCAGAAAGCGGCATGTGCAAAACAACATCAGCTTTTAAATTCAAGATTTCGTTGATGTCGCTTGTTGCTTTCACGCCACAAGCAGGTAGCCCAACAAAGTCGGCGGCATCAACGCCTACTTTGCTGGGGGATGAAACGTAACATCCCACCAGCTCGTAGTTGTCGTGTTCAAGTACCGATCGCAAAGCGGCTTGTCCGACATTTCCTGTTCCCCATTGAATGACTGAGATGCTCATACCTCAAAGATACTGCAGTGAGAAATGGGCTTAGATAGACGGACCAAGGCGAATAGTAAATTCAGCGCGAACAGCCTGATTTGGTTGAACAACGTCGAGAAAGTTCTCGGAGATGAGGTTGAAGGCATTCGGTGGCCCGGTTTGGGGCTCAATGCAGGTGGCGTGCGTGAGTTCGTCGTAGATCACCCAATACTCGGCGGTGCTCGTGAGAGAGATAGCAACATCATTGATAACGAGTGTGGGTTCAGCAATGACGTCTGTAAAACAGTCATCCCAAGGGCCAGTTGTGGGTGTAACCATGCGGCCCGTCACTATGTGGTCAACATCTTTTTCAAACATAGAGCCAAAAGCAAAATGTGCAGAGTCTGGTTTCTTCCAGCATGGGTGCCATCCGAGTTGATACGGAAATCGTTCACGGGAATGAATTGTTAAAACACATTTCACTTCTTCAGGTGTGACATGAACGCTGTGTTCACAAGTACCAGCAAAGGGCCACAGTGCATGTGAGCCATCATCGAGTGTGATGCTCATGGTCACATGAGTATCGCTGTGTTCTGTGATCTCCCATGGCCTAGTAACAACAGTTCCATGAATGGCGTGTTGCCCATAACTCTGCAACGTGGAGTAACGATTCTCGTTCCAAGAAAAAGTGCCATGGGCAAGGCGCCCCGCAAAAGGAGCCATTGGGTAGCAACCCCAAGTGAGGGGGGTATTCACAGGTTCTTTGTGTGCTCGACCAATGAGAAGCTCCTGGTTGTTATAAAAAATTTGTGCGATACGCCCGCCATCTGTGGGCGCAACCTCAGCACATATGTTGCCGGCCCGAAGAAGCACTAGTTCACTTTGCGTTGCAGGTTTGCCCAATACGGCTCTCGCAGTTTGAACTTCTGCAGTTTGCCGGTTGCCGTGCGGGCAAGTTCTGTACGGAACTCCACACGCTTGGGGCACTTGTACCCAGCGAGTTTGGTTTTCACGTAGGCAATGAGCGCATCTTCGGTCAGCGAAGAGTTGGGCGCCTTCACAACAAGTGCCATTACTAGCTCGCCCCATTTTTCATCGGGCACACCAATCACCGCTACTTCGGCAACTTCGGGGTGTGAGAACACGGCATCTTCTACTTCGATAGAGCTCACGTTTTCTCCACCAGAAATGATGACGTCTTTTTTGCGATCGGAGATAGTGAGGTACGCACTCTCGTTCATGGTGCCGCCATCACCTGTGTGAAACCATCCGTCAACAATTGCTTTGTTTGTTTCTTCGGGTTGTTCCCAATAGCCAGCCATAATGATGCTGCTACGCGCGAGTATTTCGCCTTCGTCATCGAGCCGCAGCTCAACACCCAATGCAGGAGCACCAGCTGCACCTAGTTTTACAGCGCGTTCATGTGGTGTGAGCACATCCCACTCACTACGGCCGCGATTCATCGTGAGGAGAGGTGCTGTTTCGGTGAGCCCATAAATTTGTATGAACTCCCAACCGAGTTCGGTTTCAATACG
>JBIKNT010000044.1:0-9575 GCA_044358465.1 Ilumatobacteraceae bacterium | reverse complement strand
CGCGAGCAATTTTCGGTGATGCATTAGCGCTCGACCATTTTGCCCTTCTCGGAACAATCAGTATTTGTGCCGCGGTGTTTTTGTGCAGTTTGCTCACAAGTGATTATCTCCAGCGCGACTCCGACGATGGGCCAGAACTATATGTGTTGTATCTCACCGCAGCTATCGGTGGCATCATCATGGTTTCCTCTAACGATCTCATCGTTCTCTTCCTCGGATTAGAAACGTTGAGCCTGTCGCTTTATGTACTTGCGGCAAGCAATCGTCGTCGCAGTGAGAGCCAAGAATCTGGTCTGAAGTACTTCATTCTCGGTGGCTTTTCGTCGGCGTTCTTTCTGTACGGCATTGCGCTTGTTTATGGTGCAACAAAAACAACGAACATCACCGGCATCTTCACAGCGCTGTCGACTTCGCAATCAATGCCTCGTAATGATGTTTTCCTCCTCGTAGGTACTGGACTCATGCTCGTCGGCTTGGCCTTTAAAGTGGCAGCAGTTCCCTTTCACATGTGGACACCCGATGTATATCAAGGTGCACCAACTCCGGTCACCGCATTTATGGCATCGGCTGGAAAAACCGCAGCATTCGCAGCGCTGCTTCGCGTTACCTTGACAGCATTGCCAACACGTGTCGACGACTGGCGCCCCATTATTTGGGTGCTTGCACTTTTGAGCATTGTCGTTGGTTCTCTCCTTGCTGTGACGCAAACAAATGTCAAGCGCATGCTCGCGTATTCATCAATTAGCCATGCTGGTTTTATGTTGGTAGGCATCGAGGCTGCAGCGCATCCAAATAGCCCCGATGCGGGAAATGGCATCTCAGGCGTAATGACGTACTTGTTGCTGTACACCGTTTTGGTCATTGGTACATTTGCTGTTGTTGGCTTGGTAGCGCGTAAGGGCGATACCGCAACTGAATTGTCTGACTTTAAGGGCCTGGGAAAACAACAGCCCGCACTTGCATTGGCGCTCACCGTGTTTCTCCTCGCACAAGCAGGTGTGCCATTGACTTCAGGTTTTGTTGCAAAGTTTGGTGTCATCAAGGCTGCAGTTGAAGTCAATAGCTACGCAATTGCAATTGCTGCAATGGTCGCATCAGTCATTGGTGCATTCCTCTACTTGCGCATCATGGTGAGCGTATGGCTTGAAGAAGAGACCGCAGAAAACACACCTATACAAGTGCCTTTCTTAACGGGTCTTGCTGTAGCGATGGCTGCTATTTTCACCATTGCTATCGGTGTAGTTCCTGGTTGGTTGCTCGACGCAACACAACAAGTTGCAGCACTTACTGGTCGCTAGTAGTTCATTCTTTTAGCGAGTGAGCTCGGTGATTTCATAGCCGCCACTGCGAGCAGCTGCAAGAACTGTTGCAGCGTGTTCGGGGCCTCTTGTTTCCAGAACAATTTGCACTCCGGTTTCGCGCACATGAAGATCAACCCCTTCACGCACATGTTCTACCTCAACAAGGTTTGCACCATTTTCTGCGAACAAACTTAAAAGTTGTGCGAGTCCACCTGGCCGATCAGAGATGCGCACAAACACAATGAGGCGACGCCCTGCTTGGGTTTCGTGGCGACGAATGAGCCCTGGAATGAGACCCATATCTACGTTGCCACCAGAAAGAACCACACACGTTGTGCCCTGTGCAGATGGCGACACCAACCCGCGCATGAGTGCTGACACACCAACGGCGCCGCCACCTTCAACAAGTAATTTTCCGCGCTCCATGAGAAGAATCATTGCGTCAGCAACATCTTCCTCATCTACAACAACGACATCGTCGAGCCACTTTTCAATAATGGGTCGCGTAATTGCGCCGGGTCGTTTTACTGCAATACCGTCGGCAAGAGTGACAACTGGTCCGTCGGGCGCAGGGGAGTGTGCGTAAGGCGCGCATGCACTGACTTGAACACCAATGACTTTGATACTGGGGTCAAATTGTTTGAGTGCAATTGCTGTACCGCCTGCTAAACCACCTCCGCCGAGTGGAATGACAACAGTGCGTAAATTTTCAATGTCGTGAATGAGTTCAAGCCCAAGTGTTGCTTGACCAGCGATGACTGCAAGATCGTCATAGGGGTGACAAAACGCCATTCCGGTTTCGTGTGCGCGTTCCATGGCCTGAGCAACGGCATTATCAAGAGACTCGCCTCCTTCGGAAGCTGTTGCACCGTATGCACGACAGGCAGCAATTTTCGAAAGCGATGCTCCGGAAGGGACGAAAATTTCACACTTCACGCCATGTGCTTTTGCAGCAAAAGCCAAAGCGCCTGCGTGGTTGCCGGCGCTTCCGGCTACGACACCATGCTGGGCGCTTGCCCCGAGCGTCGAAAGCTTGTTGAGCGCCCCGCGAATTTTGAATGAACCGGTGCGCTGAAGGTTTTCAGCTTTCAGCACAACGGTGCCTCCGCAGAGTTCACTTAAGGCAGCCGATGGGGTGATAGGGGTGTGTTTCACATAGGCACGCCCCGCGTCTGCTGCAGAAAGAATGTCTTGTGGAGTGATTGTTGTTTCGCCCATCTGCACCTACCGTAGCCCTATGCATGCAATCCTCATTGCGAACAATGGCGACGCCGACGGCGGACATGTTGTTGCTGCCTTCCAAAACATGGGGTATGTCTTTACTCAACTCACACGAGAAGAATCAGACCAATGGCCACTTTTAGGTGACGATGTGCAATTAGTGGTGTCGTTGGGCTCCGATTGGTCGGTCTATTGGCCGGAAGTGGCACACCATGTGCGCAAAGAGAGTGAACTGCTGAGAAGTGCCCACCAGGCGGGAATCCCCCTGTTAGGGGTCTGTTTTGGGGCTCAAATACTGGCTTTCGCCCTTGGTGGCGAGGTAAAAGCGGCTCATCACCCCGAAATTGGGTGGTTTTCAGTGGACTGGGAGCCTGAATTCACCCAAAAAATGCCCGATTTTGCCCAAAAACAGTGGTTTCAGTGGCATTACGACATGTTCATCCCCCCTGCAGAAGCCCAGATCTGGGCAAAAAGCTCCGCTGGAGTGCAGGCATTCCAGTGTGGTCGGAGTGTTGGCGTCCAGTTTCACCCCGAAGTGACCCCGGCAGTGGTGCGGCGGTGGTCGCGGGTAGGTACAGCAGCTGGTCCCATCGAACTTCAGCAAGCGGGCATTGACCCCGAGACCCTGCTCGAAGAGACTGCCCGCCGGGCCGACACCTATGCGAGTCAGTGTGCAGTGCTACTGGAATGTTTTGTTGCTCAAATGCACAAGTAACAGCCTGAAATCTTGCTGGGAACGGGCGATGGTTTCCTCTCAAATGCACGTCAAGTAGTAGTTTCGTATGCGATGTCCGACTTCTTGCGTTCATATCTCACTGTGTTTTGGTTTGGGCTCCTTGCTTTTGCATTGGCGGGGCTCTTGCTGTGGGTCTCGTCGCTCGTGCGGCCGAATCACCCCACGCGTGAAAAATCAATGCCGTATGAAAGTGGTGTAGACCCAGTTGGCGAAGGCTGGTCGCAAAGCCAAATTCGTTATTACGTATTCGCACTTTTGTTCGTTGTCTTCGATGTTGAAGCAGTCTTTTTGTTCCCATGGGCAACACAACTTGAGCGTTACGGATCATTCGGCCTCATTGAAATGGGCGTCTTTGTCGTCGTTTTGCTGCTGGGGCTTGTGTACGCGTGGCGTAAGGGAGTGTTGCGGTGGGTATAACAACACAATGCATGCCTAGTGAATTGCGTACTTGCAGAACAAAAAAGGCGAAGGGCTAAAAATATGGGACTCGTAGAACGTGGTCGGCTACCCAAGCCTCTTACCTCACTTTTCAACATGGGACGCTCGTACAGCTTGTGGGTGTATCAGTGGGGTCTGGCATGTTGCGCCATTGAAATGGGCGCCGCCTTTGGCTCGCCGCGCTACGACGTGATGCGTCTGGGTGTTATTCCTCTCCCTGCAAGCCCACGACAAGCAGACCTTGTGGTGATCTCGGGAACAGTGACCGACAAAATGGCTCCTGCTATCAAGCGTTTGTACGAGCAGATGCCTGAACCAAAATACGTTATTTCAATGGGAAGTTGCGCGAACTGTGGCGGACCTTATTGGGACAGTTACTCAGTTACTAAAGGCGTCGATCAAATTATTCCGGTCGATGTTTATGTTCCTGGTTGCCCACCACGACCAGAAGCACTTCTCGAAGGAATCGTGTTATTGCAACAACGCATTAAAAATGAAGATATGGCTGCGCGCTGGCGTGGTGACGGATACGTCGCTATGAACCGTGATGCTGCAGCTGTTGCCGAACGGAAAGGTGAACCCGTTGTCGTCTCCCGCTGAAGCAACTCCGCGTCAAGATCAGATGCGTGAACAATTACTGAGCGATGTAACGGCTTGCTTGGGCGATGCCCTCGTAGAGTCGCACATCAACGTTGGCAACGACCTGTGTGTACGTATCGCTACCGATGCATGGGCAACAAGCGCTGCAGCATTAAAAGCAAGTTTAGGTTTCGACTACTTCTGCTTTCTTTCAGCAATCGACTGGATGCCATCTCCTTTTGGAAAAGGTGAAGAAGACCCAACTGCAGAACGAGAAGAACGCAGCACGGAAATCAAACAAGGCCTTGCTGGTGGCGAAACACGGATGCAAGTTTTCGCTCGTCTGGTGAATCACCGCACTCATGTGGGAATCACCATGAAAACCGATGTTCCCGATGCGGCTCCAGAAGTTCCTTCGTGGGTGAGTGTTTTTGCTGGTGCAAACTGGCATGAACGAGAAACTCATGAAATGTTCGGCATCTCATTTGCGGGTCACCCCGACTTGCGCAACATGTACCTGCCTACCGATTTCGAGGGGCACCCATTGCGCAAAGACTTCCCACTGCTGTCACGCATGGTGAAACCGTGGCCTGGAATTGTCGATGTAGAACCACTTCCTGGTGGCGGCGATGAAGATGAAGCGGAAGGATCAGCACAATGACAATGATTGGTGATCGTCAACAGTTGGCTTACATTGCCTCGCAAGCAGCAGATGCGCGCGTCAACGTAGAACTCGAAACCGAGGGGATGACCCTCAACATTGGGCCACAACACCCTGCTACCCACGGCACGCTACGCATCATTGCTCGTCTCGACGGTGAGCAAGTGTTGTGGGCAGAACCCTCATGTGGGTACATGCATCGTGGTTATGAAAAGTTGACCGAAGTGCGCACGTTCCCACAAGTCACTGCACTCGTCAACCGCATCGACTGGCTCGGCAGTTTTGCGAACGAAGTACCATTTATTTTGGCAGCTGAACAGTTGATGGAAATTGAAGCACCACCTCGTGCGCAACACATCCGAACCATTTTGTTTGAGCTTTCCCGCATCGCAAACGTCTCGCTCTTCCTTGGAGATCTCGGAGTACAGCTCGGTGCAATTACTCCTGTCTTTTTTGCATTCCGCGACCGCGAATATGTATTGAACCTCATTGAAGGTGCAACCGGCGGACGCTTCCACCCCAACTTCGACCGTATCGGTGGACTCAAAGACGACCTGCCAGCAGGTTGGATTGATGAAACGCGTGCAGTGATGAAAAAGATGCGGAAGTTCTGCGACGAAATTGAGAACTTGCTTTTCGGCAACGAAATCTTTGAATCACGTACTCGTGGTATTGGTGTCATCCCCCGCGATGTTGCATTGCAGTACGGCATGTCAGGTGCAAACTTGCGCGCAAGCGGTGTCGACTGGGACCTCCGTCGCGATCAGTCACTGCCAATGGCATGGGACAAGGTCGATTGGAAAGTATGGACACACAACGACGGTGACTCGTACGCACGCTGCTGGGTGCGTCTCCAAGAAACACGTGAATCTACCTACATCGTTGAACGTCTCTTAGACACATTGCCCAGTGGCCCTGTCATGACCAAAGTGCCACGCATCATTAAGGTGCCAGAAGGCGAAGCGTGGATATCAACAGAAAACCCGCTCGGTGAGATGGGTTATTACGTTGTGTCGAAGGGCGACCTCGGACCTTTCCGTGTGAAGATCCGCTCGGCAAGTTTCAACAATATTTCCATCGTGCCGTGGCTGTTGAAAGGCGTTTACGTCCCCGACATCATCACCATTCTCGCTTCGCTGTACTTCATTCTCGGAGACATTGATCGCTGATGTACGCCTTACTTTCCAGCATCCCTTATTGGGGGGAAACACTTTTGCGCTTGCTTGGCGGCGCTGTTGCTGTTCTTTTGCCAGCAGGAACCATCGTCTATTTGTTCTTGTTCAAGATGATGTCGTTTATGCAAAGCCGTCTGGGGCCAATGGAAGCAGGGCCATACGGCTCAATGCAACTCTTTGCTGAAGTAGGCAAGTGGCTGCAAAAAGAAGATCTCTTGCCCGAACGCGCCGACAGCTTTGTATTCAAGATTGCCCCGCTCATTGTTCTGGCAAGCACGTTCCTGCTTGTTGCTGTTGTGCCGTTTGGCCCCGATGCATGGTTCACCAACTTCGAGACGGGTGTGTTTTATGCGCTAGCAGTGTCGTCAGTTTCGGTACTTGGCATTTTGATGGCGGGTTGGTCGAGCGCCAACAAGTATTCGTTGCTGGGTGGCTTGCGTGCAGCTGGTCAGCTCATCGCCTATGAACTGCCAATGATCCTCGCGGTTGTGGGTGTTGTCATTCAGGCCGGCTCAATGAATTTGCAGAATATTGTTGTTGCGCAAAATGCAGGCAGCATTTTTGGCTGGGATGGTTTAGGTAACCCTTATCTCCTCACGCAATTTGTTGGCTTTCTCATTTTCATGATCGCTGTACAAGCAGAGCTCACACAGACTCCTTTCGACATGCCCATTGCTGAATCCGAGTTGGTGTCGGGTTACATGACTGAATACTCAGGTTTCCGATTCCTGATGTTCTTCATTGGTGAATTCGCAACCGCTGGTGTGTTTGCGTTCATCGCGTCGGTGCTTTTCCTTGGTGGTTGGGGTGTTCCTTTCTCCTGGTTCGGATGGACAGGAATCGACGACGTCGACAATTGGATGAACATCGGCGGACCACTCATCATGCTCACGAAGATGCTTGGTTTAGTTTTCATCATCATGTGGGTGCGTTTTAGCTACCCGCGTTTCCGTGAAGATCAATTGCAACGGTTTGCGTGGAAGGTTCTTATTCCTGTTTCGCTCGTCAACATCATGGCGACGTCAGTTTTGAAGGTTGCGTTCTAATGGCAAAAGTACCCGGATTATTCAAAGGGCTTGGAGTCACCTTTGGCACCATGGTGGAAACAATCACCAAGGGTGCCAATACTGTTCAATACCCGCACGTAAAGGAAGCACCCCCAGTGCGCGCACGTGGTGTTATTGCGTTGCACGAGGGCAACTGCACATCGTGCATGTTGTGCGTGCGCTCATGTCCAGACTGGTGCATCTACATTGAAGGACACAAAGAACTTGCTCCGCCACGTCGTGCCGGTGGCAAGCCTCGTGCAGTCAACAAACTCGATCGTTTCGACATCGACTATGCATTGTGCATGTATTGCGGAATATGTGTTGAAGTGTGTCCGTTTGACGCGCTTTTCTGGAGTCCTGAATACGAATATTCCGAGCCACGTATTGCCGACCTCTTACATGACAAGGCAAAACTTGGTGAGTGGATGGAAACCGTTCCAGCAGCGCCTGAATTAGAAGTAGGCGCCGACAAGAAAGGCAAAAAGTAACCATGGTTGCTCAAAACATTGCCTTCGGAATTATTGCCGCCATCATGGTGGTCGGAGCATTACGTGTAGTCACTGTCAACAACGTGGTACACGCAGCGTTGTGGTTGGTGCTTGTGCTCGCAGGTGCAGCAGCCCAATATGTTTTGCTCACAGCAGAATTTGTTGCGGTAACACAAGTTCTTGTGTATATCGGCGCTGTGATGGTGCTGTTCTTGTTCGGCACCATGTTGACTCGGGCTCAATTGGGTAAAGAAAAACAACTCAATAACCCAACGTGGTATCTCGGCATTCCAGCCTCATTACTTCTCTTGGGCGTCATGATCATGGCGCTGACCTCAAGTTTCGGCGATGAGAAACTCCCAACCGACTCTGAACTAGTAAGTACTCAAGCAATTTCCGACCAAATTTTCGGGCCGTACTTACTTCCATTTTGGGCACTGTCATTCGTATTGCTTGTTGCAGTAATTGGTGCAATCGTTTTGGCAAGGAAGGACTAACACATGTTGGTGAATCAGTTCCTCATCCTTGGTGCAGTTCTTTTCTGCATTGGCGTCTACGGAGTCATTGCTCGCCGCAATGCGGTCATGGTCTTAATGTCCATTGAACTCATTTTGAACTCAGTCAATATCAACTTCCTCGCGTTTGCTTTGCGCAACGGCAGTGTCGATGGCCACGTATTTGCGTTGTACATCATCGCTGTTGCTGCGGCTGAAGTAGGAGTAGGTTTGGCGCTCGTCCTTCTCGTGTATCGCAATCGGAAATCCATTGCACTCGATGAACTTTCGGAAATGAAGGGTTAATGATGTTTGCAGAGGCATCAACAGTGGCTAACAAAGCCTTGTCGTCAGGCTGGTTCTTAGAACACGCCTTCATTATTCCTATTATCCCGGCAGTAGCTTTTGCCCTCATCATTTTCTTTGGCAAGAAGTTGCCAATGAAAGGCAGTGAGCTCGGCATCCTCTCCATGCTTGCTTCGCTTGTCTTCTCAGTTGGCGCGGCCCTGCAATGGATCAGTCGCGTTAATGGTGCAGCCAAAGAGCAGTACGTTGAACCCGTCATTCGTTCCTGGACTTGGTGGGATAGCGGTGGATTCGAATTTGGCATCGGCCAGCACATTGATGGCCTCTCACTCACCATTTTGGTAGTGGTTGCTTTCATCTCTTCTTTAGTGCAGATCTATTCACTTGAGTATTTGCGCGGAGACCGCAGGTACACACATTTCTTTGCCTCACTCACTTTGTTCTCGGCAGGAATGTTGAACATGGTGGTTGCAGAAAACATGATTCAACTCATTTTGGGTTGGGAAATCATGGGTCTTTGCTCGTTCATGTTGATTGGGCACTGGTGGGAAGAAGGCGCAAATAGTCGAGCAGCACTTAAAGCCTTCTTCACCACGCGCACCGGAGACATTGGTCTCTTGGTCGGAACCAGCGTTTTATTCTTCAGTGCCAACTCATGGACACAAGAAAACTTGGGAGTTTCAGGGTTCAGCATTCGTGGACTTTCTGCATGGGCGTTAACAGGCGACCCAAGCCATGCCGCAATCACCGTTGGTGCAGTTGCGCTCTTCATCGCTTGTATTGGTAAGAGTGGTCAGTTCCCGCTCCACACGTGGTTGCCCGATGCCATGGCGGGGCCAACACCTGTGAGTTCACTTTTGCATTCATCCACCATGGTGGTTGCTGGTGTATTCCTCGTTGCCCGGCTCTACCCAGTGTTCTTCGAGGGAATGAATATTCTGGGTAGCGGGGTGAACCTCATCACGGTGATCGGCGGAATCACCATTGTTGTCGCAGCGGCTTTGGCCTTTGTGCAAACTGACATCAAAAAGGTGTTGGCATATTCAACAGTGAGCCAATTGGGTTACATGATGATGGGTCTCGGAGCTGGTGCGTGGTTGCCTGCAGTGTTCCACATTTTCACTCAC
>JBIKNT010000248.1:0-2867 GCA_044358465.1 Ilumatobacteraceae bacterium | reverse complement strand
CGTCTCTATGTTCACCACTTCACCTGTGTCTGTCAAAGCAGTAATGCGGTCGACACGGAAAACGCGCGGTTCGTTGATGCCGAGGTCGATGGCGTCGAGATACCAGTGTTCACCGCTTAACCACACACGTCGTGGCACCACGCTGCGCGATGTTGACTTATTGGTGGTGGGCGAAAAGTAGTCGAGCGAAACACGTGCATTGATATCGCAGAAGTGCGCCAATTCAGCCAGCAATGGGTCGTGAGGGTTTTCAATGACCAGCGCATCGTCAATTGCAGTGAGCTCGTTGAGTTTGCGAATGGCAGAACCCAAAGCAGCAGAGTTGGCTCCACCAGGTAAGGCGAGGGCGGTATCGGCAACGGCACGCAATGCAAAAGCCTCGGCAACAGACAGGCGCAGGGGCTTGTTGAACACGTTCGGTATTTCCACCCACACTTCATTTTCATCGAAGAAGATTTCAATGAGTTCCAATGGAGAATACGGCGGAGTGCCACATAGACCAGCGAGTGTGAGATCTTGGCTTAACTCTTCAACACTGAGATGAAAAGTATTTGCCATTTCATGAATAGACACACGTTTCCGCTCGGCAAGCCAAGGCAACATGATGAGGAGACCCTGTACGCGCTCGGCGGCGCGACGTTGGCGCGGTGCGGCACTCATTGTGCGCCGCCTTTTTGCATGTTTTGTAACCAGTCTTTGATGCCTGCACGCACATCGGACGGCGAAAGCACTTCGGCATGTTCAACAAGACCGAGCAACCACGAACGAAATGGGCCTTCATTGCCACACGGCACTTCTACCACCGCTGAACCGTCGTCACGATTTTCAATAACCGACTGGTTGCCAAACTCACGTAAAACACTTGGCAGCAGAGCGGCATCGATGAGCACATGAGCCATAGTGGGCTCTGCGCCTTCACCCAACATTTCTGTATCGGTTGCTACTGCAGCTTGAATATCGAAGCCTTGCGGGCGCTCAAAAGTTGTATCACCAATTTTGACTTTGCCTTCAATACGATCGACGCGAAAGCTGCGAATTGCATTGCGCATTTGGTCGGCACCAACGACATACCAATACCCGCCACGCCCCAATACTCCGTAGGGGTGCAAGCGTCGCGTTTCGCCGCGATAGCTGAAACTAATTTCTTTCGCATTTTGTGCAGCTTCGGTCACTACTGGCAATGCAACGCTGTTCACTGGCAGGTGCGCTTGCGACAAGGTTTCACCCTCAGCCACCTCGAGGCCCAACTTCAAACGCGCACGATCGGCCCAAGCAGCATCGATATGCACTGCGGCCAAAGCGAGTTGTAATGCGTGGCGCTCTTCATTGGTGAAGTTCACCGACGACAATTCCAGTTGGCGACGGTCGATGCGATAGCTCGACTCGCCAGCTTGGTTGCCGCCCAAGGTTTTCATTTCAATAGGAACACCCATATCGCGCACTAATGCTTTGTCGCGCTCGAAGGTTGCCCTACCCGACTCACCATCGGCATAGTTATTGGCTCCTAGTGCTCCACGAATTTGAGTGAACGTGAGTGGCTGTGAGTTCTCTGTAAGCAACGCAATGAGATTGAGTACGCGCTCAGCTTGGTCGCGGGCGACTCCTGCCACTTTGGCTACTTTGAGCCAGCCCGTGAAGCAGCTATGACCGCGCGCATGAGATCTACTACTTGGTCGGAAGTTGCACCCGGGTTTAAGACTCCTGCAACACCCAGTGCCTTCAACTTGTCGGCATCTTGGACAGGAATAATTCCACCCACAACAACCGGAACATCAACTCCGCGCTCACGCATTTTTTCCACAACTTTTGGGGCAAGAGTCATGTGTGCACCCGACAACATAGAGAGACCTACCGCATCGACGTCTTCGTCGATTGCAGCTGCAGCAACTTTGTCGGGGGTCTGAAAGAGACCGGTGTAAATGACTTCAAAGCCAGCGTCACGCAAAATACGTGCGACTACTTTTACTCCACGGTCGTGACCGTCGAGACCAACTTTTGCAACAAGAACCCGTTCACCTGCCATAAGACTTCTGAGTCTAAGGGGCTAGGAGCCGACTCGCTCAGGCCACTTCGAAGGATAAATCGAGCTTCTTCAAGCCACGCAACATGAAACTGTCGTGATAGCGGAAATCGTTCGTTTCTAAGAGGCTCCACGACTTCAAGCGGTCTGCCATGCGCTCAAATGCCACCTGAAGTTCAAGGCGTGCAAGCGGAGCGCCAATGCAGAAATGGATTCCCTTACCAAAGGCAAGGTGCTCTTTCAGGTTGGGGCGCAATGGGTCGAATTGATCGGGGGTGTCGCCCCACACTTTCGGGTCGCGGTTAGCAGCCGAGTACATGAGCATGACGCGGTCGCCCTTCGGAACCGGGCAGCCGTCAATTTCCACATTGTCTTTGGTGACGAGACGGAACATGCCACCAGAAGGCGATGACAAGCGCAGAATTTCTTCTACTGCTGGCCCAATGAGAGTGCGATCTTGACGCACCTTTTCCCACACGTCCATGTTTTCCGCGAAGTACAACATGCCTTCAGCAAAAGTGTTGGTAGTGGTTTCATTTCCTGCCGTGAGCAGTTGGGCGATGATGGAGAGCATCTCGGGAATTTCGAGTAGTCGCTTGGTTCCCTCATCGGTGTCGATTTCTGCTGTCACCAATGCGGTGAGCAGGTCGTCGCTGGGGTCGGCACGCTTCTCTTCTAAACGGCCAGCAAAGTAACGCTGCATTTCCATGACACCTGTAAGTGCTTCAATGCGACGATCGTCAGAGATGCTGCTTCCAATTGTTGCGATGGAGTCGTCGCTCCAACGTTTGAGGTCGGCCATCTTGTCGAGGGGAACGCTCAAAATAGATGCAATTGCCGCAATAGG
>JBIKNT010000247.1:0-2869 GCA_044358465.1 Ilumatobacteraceae bacterium | reverse complement strand
TACGCAGGCTGCCTCACGGGCTCATAGAGGCCTTTAAGAGCACACTGGAAGTGGCCAGTGAGGCCGATTATCTCGTTCATGTGGTTGATGGCAGTGCCATCGACCCAGAAGGGCAAATTCGTGCAGTGCATGAGGTGCTCGAACAAATTGGTGGAAGTCGTGTTCCTGAATTGTTGGTTTTCAACAAAGCCGACCTCGCCCCCGAAGCAGTACGTGAACTTGTTGCCGCACATCGCGGTTCAGTTGCCGTTTCCGGAGTCACTGGTGAAGGCATCGACGACCTCTTGCGCGTATTGAGTGACCGCATTCGTGCCCTGTCGATGGTTGTTGAACTGTTCATTCCTTACGACCACGGAGAAGCGCTCGCAATGGTGCACCGTGAAGGCGAAGTGGTGTCAACAGCACATGAAGACACGGGTGCTCGTGTACGTGCACGTCTTGGCGATGCGTCGGTAGGCCGGTTGCGACCCTATGTGGTGGCAACAAATATTCACAATGATGTTGCAGCAACGCCTGCGAGTACAGCAGAGTAGAGGCGTATGAGTTCTTCTTCAGGCTTTGTTCCTCCTCCGTACCCGTACGATCGCCTCGATGCATTTGCAGCACTGGGTCGCGCCTTCGAGGGTGGTCTCATCGACTTGTCTATTGGCACACCATGTGACCCGCCACTTGCTTCTGTTGTGGCAGCGTTGTCGTCGTCGAATAGTGAACGCGGGTATCCGGCAAGTATCGGCAGCGAAGCGTTGCGCAAGGCCGCAAGTGCGTGGATGACGCGACGTTTCGCAATTGATATTTCACCAAACGACATTGCCGCGTGTATCGGTACCAAAGAGTTTGTTGCTACCACTCCGCAGTACATGCGTTTGCGCACTCCAGAAAAAGACACGGTGTTCTATCCGGCAGTTGCATACCCCACATACGAGATGGGTGCCATCTTGGCGAATTGCCGCGCAGTTGCCGTTCCCATGAATGCGAATGGCACTATGAACCTGTCGGCCATTAGCGGAGACGATGCGCAACGTGGGCTCATGTTGTGGGTAAACAGCCCCAGCAACCCAACCGGCGCACTCGACGACTTGGGTGCAGCAGTGCAGTGGGGCCGCGCCAAAGGTATTCCTGTTTTCAGCGACGAGTGCTATGCCGAATTCACATGGTCAACGGCGGCGCAGTCGGCACTTCAACATGGCGTTGATGGGGTAGTGGTTGTGCACTCACTTTCCAAGCGTTCAAACTTGGCAGGTGTGCGCGTGGGCTTTTATGCCGGCGACCCCGACATCGTGAATTACTTGAAAGAAGTGCGTAAGCACGTAGGCATGATGGTTCCAGGGCCAGCACAAGCTGCAGGTGTTGCGGCATTGAACGACGATGAACATGTGCGCGTACAGCGCGATGTGTATTTGCATCGCTTAGAGCGCACGGCGAGCATTTTGCAACAGTGGTCGGGCATTTCTATTGCAATGCCAAGCGGTGGTTTTTACTTGTGGTTTGATGCGCAAGATGGTTGGGCATTTGCCGAAAGACTCGCACGCGAAGGTGGAGCATTAGTGAGCCCTGGAGATTTCTACGGTGCGGGCGGTGCCAACAACGTTCGTGTTGCAGTAGTACAGCCCGACGACAAAATTGAATTGCTTGCGCAACGCTTAGGTGTTCGTTAACAGCAAGCGTTTTATAACTTGCGCATTACGGTGACAATTTTTCCGAACACCACAACATCGGCTGCGGAAAAGACCATGGGTTCCATGGTGGGGTTGGCGGGAAGAAGAGTGATGGTGGAACCACTGCGCTTGTAGGTCTTGATAGTGGCTTCGTCTCCGGGAATGCCAGCCACCACAATGTCGCCATTGCGTGGTTCTGATTCCTGACGAGCAACAACGAAGTCGCCATCGAGAATGCCCGCATCGATCATGCTGTCGCCGCGAACGCGCAACATGAAGAGTTCACCTTCGCCCGTGAAGTCGACGGGGAGGGGAATGAGCTCTTCAATATTTTGTGTAGCTAACACGTTGGTTCCGGCTGCTACATCGCCCACCAGGGGTACGTGGCGCGCCTGGCCGCGTTCCATGGCCACACCAATGCCTGAGTCGAAGCGCACTTCGAGGGCACGTGGTTTTGACGGGTCGCGCACGAGATAGCCCAACTTCTGCAAGGTGCCGAGATGCGTATGGACGGTGGCGGGGCTGCTGAGACCCACTGCTTCAGCGATTTCCCGCACGGAAGGTGGGTAACCACGGTCTCGCATGTTGGTGTCGATGAATTCCAAAATGGCGCGTTGGCGGGCGGTGAGAGCTTCGGTCATGGCCCCAGCGTACGGGTGTTCGCCCCCAAAGTCAAACATTTGTTCGTACTAACCCTTGACATACGAACAGGCGTTCGCTACGTTAACCAAACAGGTAGCGAACACCCGTTCGTCATACTGGTTCCATGTTGAAAAGTCTTACCCCCGCCCAGTCCTCACAATCCGTTCAGAAAGGCACTCCCATGGCCATTGCACTTCACTCCCACCCGTCGTTTCGTACTTCTGCTCGTCGTTCGTATGCAACCTATTTCCGCCGTCGTGTGGTCTTGGTAGCAGCCGTGGCATGTGTCCTTGGTGGCGCATTCTTCACCAGCGGTGCAGTAGCTGAAAAGTCCGCACCCGAAGGCATCTCCATACCGCACACGCTCGTTGTTGCTCCTGGCGAGACCTTGTGGGGCATTGCTCACCGCCTCGTACCCAATGGCAATGTCACTGCAATGGTCGACGAACTCGTGTATCTCAATGGCGACCAAATCTTTCCTGGTCAAGTCATTCGCATTCCCTAAGTGACACATGTTGGGGAGGTGTATAAATATGCCCTTTTCCCGCTTTTTCGCAGATGAGGCAACTATT
>JBIKNT010000043.1:0-9630 GCA_044358465.1 Ilumatobacteraceae bacterium | reverse complement strand
AGAGTTCCCGCAGGGGTGTCGCTGAGGTGATGCAGAGCAAGTTGCACACCATCGCTTGATGGCACGGTCACAGTGGTTGACATTTTTTACTTCTCTTTTGTTGGTTTTGGTTCGCGAGGTAAACCCAGAAGACGTTCGCCAATGATGTTGCGTTGTACTTGGCTGGTGCCACCTGCAATGCGACCACCGGGTGCCGAAAGCATGCCGAGAGCATCGTTACCTTCAAGCATTGCTGCAGCGCCCGAAAGATCGCCGCGCAACATGGCGGTGTCGAACATCATTTCGGTAATGCCGAGTTTCATGAGCGATGCTGCGGTAGATGCTTCGGGGCCTTGGCGTTTACCCATTGCTTTGAATGCGTGACCGCGTGACAAGAGTTGTGCAAGGCGGTCACGTTCAATGGGGTTCAGTTCACGGTTGTTACCAAGAGCAGCCATCGATTCCAAACGACGCTCTAAACCAATGACGCTGGCACCAATGTGGCCGCGTTCGCTGGTGAGTACTGCCATGCCAACGCCCCAGCCACCGTGCAGTGGGCCAAGCAGGGAAGTGGCGGGAAGATGTACATCGGTGAAGAACACTTCATCGAATTCTGATTCGCCGGTCATTTGTTTGAGCGGGCGCACTTCAATGCCGGGTGTATCCATGGGGCACAAGAAAAAGGAAATGCCTTCGTGTTTTGGTGCATCGAAGTTGGTGCGCGCCATGAGAATGCCCCAGTTGCTGTAACGGCCACCGCTGCACCACACTTTTTGACCATTAACAATGAAGGTGTCGCCGTCGAGTTCGGCTTTGGTGGACAAGCCACCTAAGTCGCTACCTGCACCGGGTTCGCTAAAAAGTTGGCACCATACGTGTTCGGCAGCGAGGCTTTGACGCAAGTGTTGCGACTGTTGTTCAGGCGTTCCAAATTTCATGATGGATCCACCAGCAAGAACCAAGCCCACCATGTTCAACACAGGTGGAACGCCTTGCAACGCGCAGAGTTCTATCCATGTTGCTGTGTGAGCAGAGGTAAGGCCTTGCCCGCCGTGTTCAACGGGCCAGTGAATGCCAGTAAAACCTGCAGCGTGTAAACGTATTTGCCATGCTTGGCCAGCATCGATGAGATGTGGTGGGCAAATGGCGCCGTAGTCACGAGGAGCGTGAGAAGCGTTGTCGCGCAGCCAAGATTCGGCTCGTGTACGAAATGCTTCCACGCTCTCCGACATGGTTACTTCAGTTTCTCGAAGAAGACGCCTGTTTCATCGGCCAAGTTGCCTGGCACGAAGTAGCCGTCTTGGCTCATGATGGCATCCCAGTTGTCGCGCAGGTCTTCAAGTGTGTGACCAGGCTTGGTGTAGCCCTGTGTTTCGCCAATGAAGACATTGGCAACACGACCGCCGCCCACGCTGAAGATGTTGCCGCTCACTGGGCAATCTTCGTGCGCCAACATGGCAACAATTGGAGTGACTTGTTCTGGCCCCAGCTTGTCGGCGAGGTTGCCCATGAGTGTTTCGGTCATGCGGGTGAGTGCAAGTGGTGCAATGGCATTGGCCTTGATGTTGAACTTTGCACCTTCAACTGCCAGCACGCGTGTGAAACCTACGAGGCCCATTTTTGCAGCACCGTAGTTGGTTTGGCCGAAGTTGCCGAAGATACCTGCAGCAGATGATGTAGAGATGATGCGGCCATAACCCTGTTCGCGCATGATGAGGTACGCAGGCTGTGTGACGTGGAAAGCACCTTTGAGGTGAACGTCGAACACGGGGTTCATGAGGTCGGGGGACATGTTGTGGAATGACTTGTCGCGCAAGATGCCAGCGTTGTTAATTACGATGTCAACTTTGCCGTATGCATCAACTGCAGTTTTCACAATTGCTGCTCCGCCTTCTGGTGTAGCGACAGAGTTGTGGTCGGCAACGGCTTCGCCGCCAGCTGCCTTAATTTCATCAACAACTTTTTGTGCAGCTGAGGCATCGGTGCCGCTGCCGTCGATGCTGCCACCGAGGTCGTTCACCACAACGAGTGCACCGCGCTTGGCGAGCAAGAGAGCGTGTTGACGACCAAGACCGCCACCTGCTCCGGTGATGATTGCTACTTTGCCGTCGTATCCGAGTTCTGCCATGGGGAAACCTTTCTGGGGGCACTCACGTGAGTGCAGTCATTGTGTAGACGCGAGTTCAGATCTTACTTGTGGGCCTTCGCCTTGCCCAATGGGAGGAGTTATGCCTTGAGCGAGTCAATTGCTTCTTGCTTGAGGCGCTTGTAGTCGAGCTTGCCATTGGGGGCGCGGCCAATGGTTGCCACAGTGATGACCGATTTTGGCGATTTATAAGGTGCCAAGGTGGATCGCACGTGGGCAATGAGGGCTTGGGTATCGATGCTCTGGCCAGGGCGAGCCTCAACTAGGGCAGTAATGGCTTCCCCAAAGCGCTCGTCTGGCAGACCCACAACAGCGGCGTCGAGCACCGAGGGGTGGGTCTTCAAGACCTCTTCTACTTCTTCGGGGTAGACCTTTTCGCCGCCGGTGTTAATGCATTGGCTGCCACGGCCCAAGAGACGCACGGTGCCATCGGCATCTACTTCGGCGAAATCGCCAGGAATGGAATAACGAATGTTGTCGATGGTGATGAATGTTGTTGCCGACTTGGCCTCGTCTTTGTAATAGCCCATTGGTGTGCGGCCACGAAGTGCAACACGACCACGCTCGCCACTGCCAGGAACAACATCGCGACCATCTTCATGCACCACGCGTGTGTTGGGCCCGAGTTTGAATGTTGCGGTGCTCGATGCGCTGTCGGCAGTGGTGGTAGCTGCTGCCATGCCAATGGCTTCTGATGAACCAAGGCTGTCGATGAGAATGAGTTTTTCGTTGTGACGCAGTAAGCCAGCTTTTGTTTCAGCCGACCACATGACGCCGCTTGACACAATCATTTTCAAAGATGAGATGTCGTACTTGCCGGGGTTTTCATCGAGCGCGCGCAAGATGGGTTTGGCAAATGCATCACCAACAATCGACACGCTGTTCACACGTGCTGAAGCAACAACAGCGAGAAGCTCTTGTGCATCGAATGTGCGGCTGGTCATGGTGGCAATAGAACCGCCTAAGCACAAATTCCACATGGCGTTAAATGCACCGGTGCCGTGCATGAGCGGAGCCGCTGGCATGTTGACTGCGCCTGGCTTGCTCACGCGTGCAGCAAGTGCGTCGTAATCTTTGAGTGCAGGAAGCGGGCGCTTCGATGGTGCATCGAGGCTGGCGATGATGTCGTCTTGACGCCACATCACACCTTTGGGCATTCCTGTGGTGCCGCCGGTGTAAAGAAAGTACATGTCGTCGCCGCTGCGTGACCACGGTGCAACAGCTGGTGCTTGGTTGCTTGTTGCTGCAGTGGTGTAGGGAACCGCCCAATCGGGGCAAGGCTGTGAACCATCGTCGACCCAGATCCATGTTTTGACATTCGGAACACGTGCGCGTACTGCTGCACACCGATCGGTGTAGGAAGCGTGGAAGATTACGGCAACGGCATCGGAGTTGTCCCACAAATAGGCAAGCTCATCTTCGGTGTAGCGATAGTTGGTGTTCACAGGAACAAGGCTGACTTTGAAGAGCCCGAACATTGATTCCAAAAATTCGGGGCAGTTGTGCATGTACTGAGCCACTTTGTCTTGGTGCTTTACCCCTGCTGCGAGCAATGTGTTGGCAATGCCGTTTGCATTGGCGTTGAACTCGGACCATGTGCTGGTGCGATCGCCATGTGTTTGTGCGGTGACCTCGGGAAAGCGCGCGGCGTGGAATTCCCACATCTCGGCGAAGTTCCAGCCTTTGTCGGTGTAGGTAGGGGTGGCGTTTGAAGATTGAGTCACGAGAGGAAACACTACGCTGTGAGGCGTGGATCAACTATTGCCAGGCGACACCGACGAGCGAAGAATTTCTATTCGTACATGGCTCGCCGAGCATCCTCGGCCCACGCCACGCCAACTTGCACATGCTGGGTATGTTGCCCCGCACTGGCCAGCACCGTGGGGTTTGGCGGCTGACCCCATTCATCAACTCATCATCGACGACGAGCTGTCGCGCGCAGGAGTGCAGCGTCCGTCGAATGCCATTGGTATTGGCTGGGCAGGGCCCACCATTGCCTATGCCGGAAGTGAAGAACAAAAAGAGCGTTACCTCTTTCCTTTGCTCACCGCCGAGGAAATATGGTGCCAACTCTTTAGTGAGCCAGGTAGTGGTAGTGACCTTGCGAGTTTGTCCACCCGCGCTGAACGCGATGGCGATGAGTGGGTGGTGAATGGCTCCAAAATTTGGACCAGTGGAGCGCAACATTCCCAGTTTGGCATTTTGCTGGCGCGCACCAACCCCGATGCTGCAAAACATAAAGGCATCACCTATTTCATTTGCCCTATGAACTTGCCGGGCATCGATGTTCGACCCATTCGGGAAATGACGGGTGGTGAAACTTTCAACGAAGTGTTTTTCACCGACGTGCGCTTACCGCTTGATGCTGTTGTGGGCGAAGTGAACGATGGTTGGCGCTTAGCGAAAGTGACGCTGGGTAATGAACGTGTGTCGCTCAGTACCGGGGGCCTGTTGTGGGGTCATGGGCCAACTGCACTCGACCTCATTGCGCAAATTAAACGTGCTCCAGTTACCGACCCTTTGCTGCGGCAAAACATCGTCAAGGTCTACATAGAACATCAGATCTTGGAGCTCATTCGCATGCGTACATTGAGTGCACGTATTCGTGGTGAACAACCTGGCCCCGAAGCAAGCGTGCGCAAAATTCTTGCCGACGAACATGGGCAACACGTCATGGACCTCGCGCTGTCGTTGCAGGGCGCATCGGGAATGATTGCTAATGCACATGTGGGTGGGCTGAGCGGAACCCAGGGGGCATCTGCCATGGAGGCAGCCGTGTGGTACTACGGATTTTTGTTTGCGCAGGCCCTCACCATTGGTGGTGGTACGGGGGCTGTGCAGCGCAACATCGTGGGGGAACGGGTTTTAGGCCTGCCCCATGAGCCTGAAGCTCGCGCGTAAGTGCGCCGACGCTAACTCGCTCGATCTCGCCCACTAGTTTGGGGGTACACGTTTTTAGAGGGGGACCCCATGAAGCCTTTCCGTTTCGCCGTTCAGTCATATAGTGCCGAGTCGCCAGCCGCATGGCGCGACCGTGCCAAAAAAGTGGAGTCACTGGGTTACTCAGCACTGCATGTGGCCGACCACATCATTGGCCCAGGTGCAGCACTCGACCGTTGCCACCACCCCGTGCAAAACATTGCAGCAGTGCCTGCCATGGCAGTAGCTGCAGAAGCAACTTCCACACTGCGTGTTGGCTGTCGCGTGTTTTGTATTGACTACCGCCCAGCAGCTGTGCTCATGAAAGAAGCAGCCACGCTCGACTTCTTCTCTGATGGTCGTTTGGAATTTGGTTTAGGTGCAGGTTGGTTGGCAGCAGAGTACGAAGCCATTGGCATCACGCTCGACCCAGCGGGCGAGCGCGTCACACGCTTGGAAGAATACGTGAAGGCCGCAAAAATGATGTTTGCCCCTGGCCAAATGGATTTCAATGGCAAGTACGTGCACCTCAATGAGTTCGAAGCAGTGCCAAAGCCAGTTCAAAAAGGTGGAGTACCCATCATGATTGGTGGCGGAAGCAAGCGTGTTCTTGGCATTGCTGGCCGTGAAGCAAACATCATCAGCTTGAACTTCGATAACTCGAGCGGAATGATTGGGCCAAAGGGCGTACAAAGCAGCACCGCTGAAATGACCTCACAAAAAATTCAGTGGATCAAAGACGGTGCAGCGTCAATTGGTCGCAGCATGGACGACATCGAATTGGAAATTGGTGCTTACTTCACCATGGTGGTGCCCGACGTTGAGCAAGGCGCTGGTGCACTTGCCAAGATGTTTGGTCTCACCGCTGAAGATATGAAGGTGCATCCACACGCACTCATCGGCGATGTCAATCGCATTTGCGACACGCTTGTTGCGCGTCGTGAGGAATACGGCATTAGCTACATCACTGTGGGCGAAAGCAACATCGACGCATTTGCGCCAGTTGTTGCTCGCCTGTCAGGCAAGTAATTCAGCAATAGCACTCACGTTCGGCACTCGCACTACTTCGTTTGGGCGGTCATGCCAGTTGTCGTTCCAGCGGTCTACCCAAATAGGGGTGAGTCCTGCAGCTAGCGCACCTCGTGCATCTGCACGAATAGAGTCACCTACGTACCAGGTCTTTTCTGGTGCAACTTTGAGCTGTGCACACGCATCGAGAAATGCATTGGGATGTGGTTTGGGAGTGGTGTGTGCTGCGCTCATGCACAACTCAAACCACTCATCGAGACCCAGGCGATTTCTCTCGCGTTCGACGTGCGGGTTATTGGAGAGAACAGCGATGCGATGTTTTTGTTTCAATAGATTCAACGTGGGAACAATGTCGGGGAAGAAGTCGACGCTGAGGCGCTGCGAAAAAGTCGTCACATGGGCCTTGCGCTCGGCGGGGTGAAGGTCGGGCAGGGCGCGTTCCCATTCTTCGTGGCGAAACTCGTGCAGTTTCCAGGTGTCACGTTGCTCTACATAGCCATGTTGATCGTTGCGTTGCCACAACTGGGTGGTGCAATGATTTTGTAATGCGGCGGTGACTTCAGGAGGGGCAAAAGTGCCGAGGCAGGTCTGAATGGAGCCCCACCAATCAATCAGTGTGTCGTCGAGGTCAAAAAGTATGGCGTCGGGTGGAGTGTTGTTCACAATGTCACTATTGTTTCTTCCATGGGGAAAGAAATTACATCAGTCAGTGACATTATTCGGGTTCACGGCGCCGAGCGCGCCGAGCAAGATGCACTCGTGCTCGGCGATCGCACACAAACCTGGGGTGAGTTATACGCGAGGTCATGTCAGATGGCTCAAGCGCTGCGCGCCGCGGGAGTGAAAGCAGGCGACCGCGTGTCGTTTCTCGACAAAAACTCTATTGAGCACTTTGAAGTGTTTTACGGATGCGCGTTGCTGAACGCTGTTTGCGTCGACGTGAACTGGCGCCTAGCTGCACCTGAAGTGGAATACATCGTGAATGATGCTGGTTCCACCGTGCTGGTGGTGAGCGAAGATTTCCGGCCTATTGCTGAAGCGATTGCCGACCAACTCAACCCTGCAACCGTGGTCGTCATCATTGGTGGAAGTGGTGCACCTGTTGGGAAGTTGAAGACCATTTCCTATGAAGCGTTTGTGGCAACGGGAAGCAATGTTGACCCGCACGTTGCAGTAAAAGCAGACGACGTTGCTTTCCAGTTGTACTCCAGTGGCACCACAGGTCGGCCCAAAGGTGTGATGCTCACCAACAACAACTTCTTTTCGCTCATTCCTACTGCGAGAGCGATGTGGGAGCTTGACGAACATTCGGTGAACCTAGTGTGCATGCCGCTCTTCCACATTGGTGGCGGCGGATGGGCCGTTGCGGGCCAGTACTCCGGGTGCACATCTATCATTGTGCGTGATCTTGAGCCAGTATCGCTGGTGAAAACCATCGTGGAGAAAAAAGTAACGCACGGCTTTCTTGTGCCGGCAGTGTTGCAAATTATGTTGATGGTCCCTGGCGTCGACACAGCAGACTTCAGCAACTTGCGCGTATTTGTATATGGCGCTTCTCCTATTTCCGAAGAGATTCTCTCGCGTTCAGTGCGTACTTTTAAGTGCAAGTTTTGGCAGGCCTACGGGCTCACTGAAACAACGGGGGCCATCATCAACTTGCCACCCGAAGACCACGACCCCGACGGCCCCAACAAGCATCGTTTGCGGTCGTGTGGTCTGCCTAGCCCAGAAACGCAAGTGCGCATTGTCGATGCGGAATCGAAAAAAGATATGCCAGTGGGTGAAGTAGGCGAAATTTGGATGAAGTCACCTTTGGTCATGAAGGGTTATTGGAATATGCCCGAAGCAACTGCTGAAGCAATTGTTGACGGCGGTTGGTTCCGTAGTGGTGACGCTGGGTACCTCGACGCCGATGGGTATTTGTATATTCACGACCGTGTCAAAGACATGATTGTGTCGGGCGGCGAAAATGTGTACCCCGCTGAAGTGGAAAATGTTTTGATGGCTCACCCTGCTATTGCCGACGTCGCTGTTATTGGGGTACCCGATGAAAAGTGGGGCGAAACACCAAAGGCAATTGTGGTGCGCAAGGCCGGCGTCGAGGTGACTGAACAAGACATCATCAGCTTCTGCAAAGAGCGGATGGCGAAATTTAAGTGCCCCACCAGCGTCGACTGGATTGATGTGCTTCCACGTAACCCAAGCGGCAAAATTTTGAAAAAAGATCTGCGCGCCCCGTATTGGGTGGGTCGCACTCGTCACGTGAACTAGTTTTTCACCACTCATGAACGCACTGCGGTGCATGATGCATTATAAATAGTGGCATGACCTCACGTATAAAGCCAACTCTTTTTGTCGCCCTTGCGGGGGCAATGCTCATTTCAGCCTGCGGTGGTAGTTCGCCTGAGGCCGACAGCACTGCTCAATCATGTGGCTCTGGTGACGCGGTATCAGATCGTCCACTGCGCATTGTCTCGACCGTTGCTCCCATTACCAGCATTATTGCCAACGTCGCGGGTGGAAGTGGCGCGGTCATTACTGGTCTTGTTCCTGAAGGTACTAACTCACATACCTTCGAGCCACCACCGAGTGCTGCCAAAGTACTTGAAGAGGCAGATGTTGTTTTTATTAATGGGTTAGTTCTTGAAGAGCCAACGAAAGATCTTGCTGAGGCAAATCTTGCAAGCGGCTCTGAAGTGTGTGAAATAGCTACGGAGATTTTGCCTGAAAGCGAATGGATCTTCGATTTCTCGTTCCCGAAAGATGGCGGTAAACCCAATCCGCATTTGTGGACGAACCCACCCATGGTGAAGGAATATGCGCAGGTGGTACGCGACACATTGGTGAAGCGCAACCCAGAAAATGCCGAGGTGTTTAATGCAAACTTCACCGCATTTGCTGCAAAAGTTGATGAGATTGATGTAGCAATGAAGACTGCAACGGCAACGATTCCCACAGCAGATCGTAAGTTGCTCACTTATCACGATGCCTACGCCTACTTCGCTCGTCATTACGAATGGACTGTGGTAGGAGCAATTCAGCCATCGTCGTTTGAAGAGCCGACGCCAAAGGAAATTGCCGACCTCATCGTTCAGGTGAGAGAAGAGAACGTGAAAGCGGTTTTTGGTAGCGAAGTATTCCCGTCGCCTGTGCTCGAGCAAATTGGTAAGGAAACCAACGCCAAGTACATCGATGTGCTGCGAGATGATGACCTTCTAGGTGAATCGGGTGACCCCGAGCATTCCTGGATGGGGCTGATGCGCTTTAACTTTGTCACCATGGTGGAAGCACTCGGAGGCGATGCGTCGGCACTTAAAGATTTAGACGTCAGCGATGTCGTGAAAGATTCGGCGGTATACCCTCAGTGACTATGAAAGTCGCCGAGAAAGACGTGCTGGTGCATTGCCACCACGTCACCTGTTCATATGGCGACTCAGCTGTGGTGAGCGATGTGAATTTCACCCTGCGCCGGGGCGAGTTCGCCGGCATTGTTGGCCCATCGGGCTCAGGTAAGACAACTTTACTCAAAGCTGTTCTGGGCAGCATTAAGCCGGTAC
>JBIKNT010000246.1:0-2882 GCA_044358465.1 Ilumatobacteraceae bacterium | reverse complement strand
AAGCGATAGAGGTGGCATGTTTGGCCGACATCATCAACGCTGCTGAAGCCGAAAGTATTGGCCTGGTGAACCGTGTTGTGCCCGATGTGGAACTCGATGCGTTTGTCGACAACTGGGCGCAACGACTCGCCCAAGGTCCACCTATTGCTTTGGCAATGACCAAGCGCCTCTTGAACAACTCCATGAACGTCACACTGGAAGAAGCACTCGACGACGAAGGCTTGTCGCAAACGGTCAACTTCTCTACAAAAGACACTGGCGAGGCAATGAAAGCTTTCATGGAAAAGCGCGACCCGCAATTTAAGGGCAACTGAACACTGTGAAGTTTGCTCGAGGTGCGTTGCTCTGCGTAGTAAGCGCCTGTGGCATTTCATTATTCAACCCACAAATAGCATTTGCATCGCCAGTCGATGCAACGACAACAACCACTGCAGTCGTTGAAGGCGTCATTGACGAACAAGGGGGAGTGCCCCTTCCTGCAACATCGGTGACGCCAAGCACGGTTGCTTCTGCGGTCACCACAATTCCTGCGGGGTGTATTCCCCCCGATGCTTCGCAAGCGGTGTTTGTTGGTGCACTCATTGCCAAAGATTCCACCACGGCAACTTTTGCCAACATTCGTTTGCGTGCTGGTGCACTCGAGGGGTACATCTTCAATGCAGACGGAACCGACACTGTGGTCATGTATTACGGCCGCGATGTGAAGTTTCTCTCAGTGGGCAAGGAATACCTCGTGGGTGCTGGTCTCGATGTGGGAACAGGTCGCATATTTTCCCGAGTAACAGAAGCAACAGAACTCTTTGGCGGCAATCAAGTTGCCGATATCGATAAAACCGGCGCATCGTGTCCGCGTTTTGCCGACCCCGCGCGAACCTTAAACGGCGATGGCTCATCTATCGAGTCGGGAATCTTTTCTACGTTGTCTGGCAGCGGCGGTCGCTTGGCGCTATCAATTGTGTTGCCAGCGGGTCTTGTGCTCTTGGCGCTCGTGACACTTGTTCTTGTGCGACGTCTCATCGACGCTGCTCGCGCCGAACAGTAATTTATGCTGCGCGAAACGCGGCAGTAGCGTTTGCGCGAATTTCAGTAACCGCAGCTTCTAGGCCACCTGGGTGTTTGAATAATGCGCTGCCTGCAATGAGAACGTTTGCTCCGGCGCTTGCTGCTCCGGCAACAGTGGTTGCGGAAATGCCGCCGTCAACTTCAAGATGCACTGCATCGCCTAAGCCAGCAGCTTCAATCATGTTGCGTACTTCACGAATTTTTGGCTCCATGGTGGAAATGTAACTCTGACCACCAAAACCAGGGTTCACGGTCATCACCAACACCATGTCGACAAGGTCGAGAACATGTTCAATGGCGCTCGCTGGTGTAGCGGGGTTCAATGCAACGCCTGCAGTGGCGCCCATGTTGCGAATATTGGCCAACGTGCGGTGCAGGTGTGTGCAGGCTTCGGCGTGAACAATGAGACGCGAGCAGCCGGCTTTCACGTATTGCTCTGCCATCACATCGGGAGTGAGCACCATGAGGTGTGCTTCGAAGGGAACACTGCAGTGCTTGCGTGCAGCGGCAATAACGTCGGGTCCAAAAGTGAGATTCGGGACAAATTGTCCGTCCATAACGTCCCATTGAATGAGGTCGACACCAGCCGATTCAAGGTCGCGCACAGCTTTGCCTAATTCGGCAAAGTCGGCGGGCAAAACAGAAGGAGCAATTTGAATTGGCAACGTCACGCCACTGACTCTAGCGATTGCGTCCTACGATGGAGGTATGGAAGTAACAGCTCAACAACTTGTTGCCGGTGGCGACGCACTTGCCCGTCTCCCGAGCGGCAAAGTGATCTTTGTTGAAGGTGCTCTTCCTGGTGAAGAAGTTCGCGTGCAGCTCACCGATACCCGTAAAGACTTTGGCCGTGCAACGGTGGAAGAAGTTCTGTCGGCTTCCCCCGATCGTCGTGACCCGCCATGCCCGCATGTTGCCGATGGCTGCGGCGGCTGTTCGTGGCAGCACCTCTCGCCAGAGGGTCAATATGAAGCAAAGGTACGCATTGTTGCCGAGTCACTTGCGCGCACAGGAAAAGTGTCGAGTGCAGCAGTCGAAGTCGACAACATCGTGCGCTTTGGTGCTGTTGAGCCTGTGGGTTCACGCACCACCATTCGTGTTGCTTTCAACGCCGAGGGCAAGCCAGGTTTTCGTGCACGCTCTAGCCACGATGTCGTCGCAATTAAGAATTGTTTAGTTGCGCACCCATTGCTCAATGAAGCGCTTTCGCATATTTCTGCCGAACCTGGTTCCGATGCAGAAGTGGTGTTGCGCTGCAGTGTGTCAACCGGCGTTGTAGGCGCACTTGTCTACGGATTCGAAGAAGACATCAATGGTCTCGACGCAGTCGACGTGCTCGGTGATGAAGCACGCATTTCAGAGCGCATCGACACTCAAGACTTTGGCGTCTCGATGGGCGCCTTTTTCCAATCGAGCCCACAAGCAGCCGATCTCTTAGTGCGCGCTGTGCGCACTATGGCCGGCGCAGAAGCACTCAGTGGGTCATTTGGCCCCGTTGTCGATGCATACGGGGGAGGAGGGCTCCTTGCCGCCTCCCTCGTGCCATTACATGTGCCAGTTGTACTCATTGAAGACAACGAATTTGCTGTAGACGATGCCAAGCAAAACTTGCGCGCGCATCAGGCAAAAATTGTTCCCGTACCAGTGGAAGAGTGGCGCGCATCTCCTGCGGGCATCATCATTGCCGACCCCGCACGCTCGGGCATGGGGGCTGCTGCTGTGAAAGCACTAGCTGCAAGTGGGGCTCCACGTTTTGTTTTGGTGAGTTGCGACCCTGCAGCGGGTTCTCGCGACGTGCGCTTGCTCACAGAAGCGGGCTA
>JBIKNT010000245.1:0-2906 GCA_044358465.1 Ilumatobacteraceae bacterium | reverse complement strand
GAGTACGGTGCGCATGGCATCGACGGCGGCAGCATCGGCCCCGTTCTTATCGCCACGACCCACCCAACGTGCAGCCGCGAGGGCTGCAGATTCGGTGACTCTGACGAGTTCCATGGCGAGGTTGCGTTCTGGCTTTTGGGGGCGTCGTTCGTTCATCACCCCCTACCGTAGTGCCGGCGCTACCCTCGGACTAATGCCCGTGAAGATTCCCGCAGTTCCCCTTGAACGCTGTCTCGACTCCCGCGACCTGTCTGAGCCTCAGGCAAGCCCCGCAGGCGATGTAGTGGTGTTTGGGGCAAGTCGGCAGGGAAAAGGAGAGCTGTGCACTATTGCGGTGTCAGGCGGTGCTGAAGTGGCCTGGCCACTCGAGCCTGCGCCCAGTGTGACGCGCGGTTTTGGTGGCGGTTGTTTCCAGTGGCTGCCCAATGGTTCTGGTGTGGTGTACGCGGCGAAAACTGGCGGGCTGTGGGAAGCCGCTCGCGGGGCCACAAGTGCATGTCGTGTCGATACGCAAGCGCCTGTTGATGCTTCTCGCTTCGGAGTTGCCGTCTCGCCGAATGGTGAATGGGTGGCATGCGTGCAGAACCTCTGCGAGCTCGTTGTGGTGCATCGTGCAACGGGTGAAGAGCATGTCATTGCACAGCCTCACGCTTTCGTGTTCGACCCCGTGTGGAACGGCGATGAGTTGTATTGGCAAGCATGGTCGCAGCCGCACATGCCGTGGGATGAATCTGACATTTGGTCGGCGCACATTGCGCAACGCAAAGCACATGTGGTGTTGCATCGCCCTGGCGTGTCGTTTCAACAAGTGCAATTTTCTGCACAAGGCGAAATGGGTGTGTTGAGCGATGTGAACGGGTGGCTACAGCCGTATCGCGTTGTTGACGGAGAGCTTGTGGCGCTTCTTGCGGCAAGTGAGCAAGTGGAATGTGGCAACCCGCAATGGGGAATGGGTGCACACACATGGTGTTGGTCGCCCGATGGCACAGAAATTGCTGTTGCGCGCAACCTTGCAGGTTTTGGTGACATCGTTGTGGTGAGTGTGGCATCGGGCGAGATGCGCTCGCTTGGTCGTGGCGTGCATGGTTCGTTGCAGTGGGGAAGTGCGGGCATTCTCGCCTTGCGCACGGGTGCGGTGACCCCAACACAAGTGGTGCAATACGCTGCGCAAACTTTTGAACAAGAAATACTTGCCACAAGTGAAGTAGACAGCAGTGGTGGTGCGTGGTCGCAGTATCAACTTGTCGAGCCAACTTTGGGTGCTGTGGAATGTGGCAACTACAACATTCCGTACCGCTTGTATTCACCTGTGGGCAGCGAAACATCTGAGCAGCCACTCATTGTGTGGGTGCATGGCGGGCCAACCGATCAGTGGCAGGTCACATTCATGGCACGCGTTGCGTATTGGGTAGGTCGTGGCGTGCGCGTGATGATTGTCGACCATCGCGGCACCTCGGGTCATGGACGTCACTTTCAACAGTCGCTCAATGGTCATTGGGGTGAGTTCGACACCGCCGACCTCATTGCCGCAGTGCAACATGCACACCTCAACGGGTGGGCACAGCCCAACAACACTTTTGTGATGGGGGGTTCGGCAGGTGGTTTTGCTGCATTGAACGCTGCTGGTACGGCCCCAGAAATATGTGCGGGGGTCATTGCGTTGTACCCAGTTGTCGACCTTGCCGACTCTGCGGAACATTCGTGGTACTTCGAACAACATTCCATTGCCGTGTTGGTGGGCGATTCGCCAGAGAATGAAACGTTGTATGGCGAACGCTCACCGCTCAGCAAAGTAGAGACACTGGCACAGGTAAAAGTGCTGCTCTTGCATGGCGATCTCGATACTTCAGTGCCAATGAATCACAGTGTGACTCTTGCCCAAGCCTTACGTAAAGCAGGTGGACAGGTTGCCTTGCACATTATGGAAGGCGAGGGACACGGTTTTCGCTTGCGCCACAATCAACTACGCGAATACGAACTGATTGGTGAGTTCATCTTTACGTTGTAACGTGCAGTTATGTCTGAATGGAACCCACTTGACCCCGATGCCGAGAGTGTCCATTACGACCTGTCCGGCTGGAGCATCGACCAGCGTGCCGCCGTTGCTGAAATGTTTGCCGAAGCAGAAATTCCTCACGCTTGGGTGGGCAACGAAGTGGTTGTTCCGAGCGAACTCGAAGATGCCGCCGATGAAATGCTCGATGCACTTGAACAGGAATTGGGCGTAGGAACTCAAGAAGGAAATTCTTCGCAACGCGACGCGCGCCGTTTGCAATTAAACGAAGCAACCGATGAAGAAATCACTGAGTATGAACTCGATGAGTGGTCGATGGGTGAGCGTTCTCGTCTCACAGAACTTCTTGTTGCCTCCGATATTCCGTATCGCTGGGAAGGTGCATTGCTCGTTACTCTCACCGAACTTGAAGACGCTGTCGACGACCTGCTCGATGCAGTAGAAGCGGGCGATGTCACCATTGTCGACTCTGCACGCAACCCAGAGTCGGGTTTTGGAACCATCTCTGCGGGCGACTCCAGTATTTCTGGTGAATCACTCACTCAAATGTTTCTTGCGGCCGAACGGTTGCAACGCGACCCGCTCGATGCAAATGGCCTCGGCATTTTGGTGCGCGTGCTCGACGACATTGAAGGCGGGGGTATTCCTTTTGGCGTGCCTGTTCCTGTGTGGCGTCAGGCATCGGAAATGGCCGACCAACTTGCCGATGCACTTGTCGGCAACGATTTCCCCGACGAACAAGCAGCACAAGAAATTGCGCAACGATTGTTTGTCACGTTACGTCCTCACGTCTGAGTCGCAAGTAGCGTAATTACTCGATGATTCTCGCCGAATTAGAAATCTGGCACTCGCGGCCAATCACTCCTACTCGGCGTGTGTCGTTAGGGCATTT